>JAHDIA010000283.1 GCA_020631035.1 Chitinophagales bacterium
TACCATCTTTGATGGAAGCTACGATGTACCCATTATCAGTGTAGTAGGTCCAACAGAATTTTGTGAAGATGCGGGTCCTATATTATTAGATGCAGGCTTTAATGAGAATGGTGAACCTTATGAAGCCTATTTCTGGTATCAAGAGGGAAGTACTTCTCCTATAGCCATTTCTCAAGTCTTGGCAATCCAAAACAGTGGTACATACTATGTTGATGTAAGAAATGAAAACGATTGTTGGCAAGCGTCAGAGCCAGTGACCATTACAGTCAACTCGCTAGAAGCTCCTGTTATTTATACCTTAGATGAACAGATATGTGAGGGAGAAGTAGCAGTATTGTACTGTGGAGGCGATCAAGACGATGAGATATTCTGGTTCAGTGAGACACAACCCAATGTGGCACTCAATAGCGAATCCCAACCATACATTGAAGTAACCGAAGCAGGTGCATACTTTGCCGAAATCTTTACAGCCAATGGATGTCAAGGTACTTCTAATGCTATTAGTATAGAAGTTGTACCTAATCCAGAATTGGCATTGATTCCTGCGGGATCAGTCGAAATTTGTAACGATGAGGGTGTTTTATTGAGTGGAACAGAGGGACTGGATGTATATCAATGGGCATTCAATGGAGAACTCATTTTTGAAACAAATGATCCTGAATTGTTGGCAACAGAAGCAGGCTGGTACACATTGACTGCATTCAATGCAGAAGGATGTGCAACTACTGATTCAGTTGAAGTAATTGCCTATACTTACAATGGTGAACTTGAATTTATGCTTCCTGAACAAGCTTGTATGAGAGAAACAGTAATGATTGACTTTACAGGAGACTTGAGTGGACTTGACAATGTTGAGTGGTCAGTAGATGGAGCCTCGGTTGAATGGGATGAAGAAACAAACAATCATGAATTATATTGGAACGAGCCAGGTATTTATACAGTAAGTATTTCAGCCGATTTGGGTGGCTGTATGTATATGGTAGAAGCGCAAATTACAGTACTTGCTCCTGAAATTCTCTATGAGGCAGATGTGACTTGTGCCAGTAGTTGTGAAGCAACAGATGGAAACATCGTATTAGACTTTGGAGACTTGGCAGATGAAGTAACAGTAGAATGGTTCACACAAGATGGAACACCTATCGGGTCAGGTTTAACAGCTAGTAATTTAGGAACAGCAAGTTACACCATCATCATTACAGATGCCAATGGCTGCTCTATCGAAAATGGCTTATATGTTTGTGTAGTCAATACGCTACTTGTTGCCAATGCTGATGTGGTGACAACAACAGTGAATGCTCCTGCTGAAATTTGTATCTTAGACAATGACGGTGGAGCTGCTTTTGAATTCTCAAATATTGTAGAAGATGCTGCCAATGGCAATCTGACAATGAACCTAAGTGGATGTGTATACTATACACCAGATGAAGGTTTTGTTGGAACAGATTATTTTGTATATGCAATTACAGATGATTGTGGCAATACCGAAACAGCAACAGTCAACATCACAGTCATTGATGGCAACAACCCACCATCATCGGTGGTCATTGAACAATGTGTATATCCAGATTTACCAATGGAAATTTGCTTGTCTCTAACAGACCCAGAAGGAGATGCTGCTCAAATCAGTGAAATTAATTCAACAGCTTATGTAAATACAACAATTGCTGGTGATACTTGCTTCTATTATACAGCTCCTGCAAGTGTAACAAATGATACTTTGACAGTGACTGTTTGCGATGATGCAGAAATTGTGCAATGTTCAGAAAGTACAGTCATCATTACAGTAGGCAATTGTATGGGAGAAGAAGATTGTGCCGAAATTATAGCCGAAAATGATGTGGTAGAAACAAATATCAATACAGCTGTTGTCATTTGTGCTTTGGACAATGACAATGGTGACGAAATATTTATACAAGGAATTACTTTTGATCTAAACAATGCATTAGTTGAATTAAATGAGGAGGATTGTATTGTATATCAACCCACAGAAAATTATGTGGGAACAGATATACTGACTTATGAAGTTACAGATAGTTGTGGCAACACAGCAATAGCTACTGTAGTTGTAAACGTGATAGACAATACACCTCCTAATGATCCACCTTTATCAGATACCATTGAGGTATGTGTAGAGGAAAATGTACCAACCTCTATCTGTCATACATTTATTGATCCAAATGGCGACCAAGTTTATATTGTAGATTATCAATCTTCAATAGAGTGTGACATTAGCTTGCTAAATGATTCTTGTCTATTGTATACCAGTGTCCCTGGAGTTGAGGGACCTGACTATGTTGCCTTGACAATCTGTGACAACCAAAATCCTACAGCTTGTTCTGAGGCATTGCTAATTGTCAACATTGGGGGATGTACTCCTGATCCTTGTTTGGCAACTTCTGTAGATGCAATGGACGATGTTTATACAACGCAAATCAATACACCTGTAACAGCTTGTGTACTTGATAATGACTCTGGAAACAATTTGTTTGTAGCTGGATTAAGTATTCAAGCAGAATATGGTACAATCAATATATTGGAGGGCGGCTGTATTGAATATATGCCAATAGAAGGCTATGTTGGGTCTGATTCTTTTGTCTATATTTTAGAGGACGATTGTGGCAATGAAGATGTTGCCATTGTCAACATTACAATCGAAGGCATCGTTGATCCTTGTGAAGGTATCTCAGTAGAAGCTCAAGATGATACATATACAATAGACCTCAATACCACTTTGACTGCCTGCGTATTGGATAACGATACAGGCAATAATCTTAACATCCAAGGTTTGAGCTTGCCACCTCAGTCTGGAATAGTCAATATTCTAAACAACAATTGTATTGAGTATACACCACAAGAGAACTTTATAGGCAGCGATGTTTTTGTCTACATTGTAGAAGACGATTGTGGAAATGAGGAAGTCGCAATAGTCAATGTTAATGTTGTGGGAGAAATAGAGGAAAATGAACCACCTTATTCTGAAATCATAGAAGTATGTGTAGAAGAGGTAACGCCTACAAGCATTTGTCACAACTTCCTTGATCCAAATGGTGATCAAACCATCATCACTGACTACAATTCTTTGTTTGATTGTGGCATCGAAATACTCAATGATTCTTGTATACAGTATACCAGTATTCCTGGTCTGACTCAAGTAACCACTGTTGATACAGTTGTATTGACCATTTGTGACAATGTAAATCCGACGCTTTGTTCTGAATCAATTCTTATCATCAACATTGGCAATTGTGATACAGAGCCAGATCCTTGTGCAGGCAGTAGCCTAGTAGCACAAAATGATTTCTACAACATTCAAAGTGGAGCAAGCATCATTGCATGTGTACTCGACAATGATACAGGTGAAAATATAAGCTTGGCAGGATTGGACGTAGCTGGACAAAATGGTACAGTACAGATTTTAGCAAACAACTGTATCGAATATACACCAGTGGATGGTTTCTCAGGAATGGATACTTTTACTTACAACATTACTGACAATTGCGGCAATACAAGTACTGCAACAGTCAGCATCAATGTAAGTTCCAATCCTACAATCAATATGCCACCTTATTCAGATACATTGCAAGTTTGTGCAGAAGATATAACACCTACAGTGATTTGCCACGACTTCCTTGATCCAAACGGTGACGAAACCTTTATCATTAATCACGTTTCATTGTTCGATTGTGGGGTTGAAATACTCAATGACTCTTGTATTAGATACACCAGCTTGCCTGGATTGAGCGACTATGTAGATGCTGACACAGTACGTTTGGTCATATGTGATGACCAAAATCCAACGCTTTGTTCTCAATCTATTCTAATCGTTAATTTCAACTGTCCAGATCCTTGTGAGTCTGCTTTGGACGGAACAGATGACTTTGTTACAACAGAATTTGAAACAGCAGTCACGACCTGTGTACTCAACAATGACTTTGGCAATGGATTGTCTTTTGTAGGAATAGATTACACCCCTCAGTTTGGTGTACTCAGTATTGGAGACAATGGCTGCATTACATATACACCTGATAACGATTACTACGGAGTAGATGGATACAGCTATCTTGTACAAGATGAATGTGGCGAACAAGAAATAGTGCAAGTGATCGTAGAAGTGCTATATGGAGGCAATCATCCACCATTGGTCGATACAGTTGAATTCTGTGTTGATGAAGTTACACCTACCATCTTATGCAATCAGTTTATTGATCCAGATGGAAACCAAACTTACATCACCGAGACACACTCTTTGTTCGATTGTAGTGTGTATGTCCTCAACGACTCTTGTATCAGATATACTTCCATTCCAGGAGCCGCAGGAATTGATACCTTATTGGTCACTGTATGTGACAATCAAAATCCAACGCTTTGTTCGGAATCTGTATTCATTGTTCACATAGGATGTGACGCTCCTACAGCCAACAACGATTTCTTATCAGTGGGCTGTGATGCGTCCTTCTTCAATGGACAAGCACTAGGTGAGCAGATTTTGATTGACCTAACAGCAAATGATGCAAGCAATTACTACTGTGACGAAAACATTAGCTTTAGCTTGACAACACCAGCAGCTTCGGGCAATCTCGATTTTGTAACAGGACATCAAATGGTCTACACTCCAAACAATAGTTTTGTAGGAACAGAGGTCATCAGTTACACCATTTGCAATGCGTGTGGGGCTTGTGAAAACGGAACCCTTACCATCGAAATAGAAGATTGTACAGAAGAGCCTGTCAATTGTGGCTACTCTGCTATCTGTACTCAGCCAGTCACAGAAACAATCATTTGTGCTGATTTCTGTAACTTATCTGAATTGAACAACCCACAAATTTACTTTGTACACAATTTGTTCAATTGTAGCATCAACAACATCAACTATCCTTGTGTAGAATATGTATCTGTTCCAGGTTTTGTAGGAACCGATTTAATGGAAATTGTTGCTTGTGATGACTTGGGTATTTGTGACACAGCATTTATCAGCATTACCGTTGGTGAATGTTCTGCACTTGAAGCCATAGATGATGTATTTACCATCACACACAATACCCCAACTGTATTAGATGTCTTGGCAAATGACAATGGCAACAACTTTAGTATCAACACCATTACGCAAGGAACTGGAGGAACAGTTACCTATGGAAATGGAGGTTTGTTGTATACACCTAACGAAAACTTCTTTGGCGAAGATGCTTTCACTTATGAAATTTGTGATGCTCAAGGAGAATGTGACCAAGGTACTGTCTATGTAACTGTAGAAGCTCCTTGTAACAATGTATTGAGTGCGTGTACTGCACCAAATGCACCAGTATTGATTTGCCCAGAGTTCTGTAATCTTCCAGAACAAGCATTCATTCAAGATGTAAATACCGAACTATCTGCTACAACCAATATTCAGGGATTGTGTTTTGAATACCTACCGCAAGTAACAGAAGGTACAGATACCATCATTGCAACAGCTTGTTCCAATATCGAAGATTACTGTTCTACAGTTTACATCGTAATGGACATTGCCTGCAATGTTCCAGTAGCACAAGATGACTATACTGTAATGCTCGAAGAATATGGAAGCATTGCCGTCGATGTATTGTTCAACGATTCTGATGCATGTCACACACAATTGACAATTGCTTCTATTGCAACACCAAGCAATGGACTGATTTACCAAGTATCTGATGGAACCATCGTTTATGAACCCAATCCTGGATTCATAGGAGATGAAATTTTTGAATATGTCGTTTGCAACGCTTGTGGCAATTGTGATACTGCTACAGTCAACATCAATGTACAAGGAAATGGTACATTAATGGCAATGGCGATAGACGATGATACCTTTACATATAAAAATACTGGAGTACAGATTGATGTATTGAACAATGATGTCAATCTAAACAATACTGTTGGTTTAGAAACTTGGACAGAACCTAGCCACGGAAACTTGGTGGTATACAACAACAAAGATTTTGTTTATACACCAGCTCCTGATTTTGTAGGAGAAGATAGTTTCATATACGAAATTTGTGTCAATGGCATTTGCGACCAAGCAACTGTTAAGGTCAATGTCCTAGACGATGGTACAATGACTGGTGCAGCACCGCTTGCCGAAAATGATTCTATAACCACTAATGTAAACGAATCAGTAAGCATCGAAATCTTAGACAATGACCAAAACATCGGAAGTGAACCATTGGTGACTTTCACTTCAATGGTCACCAATGCTGGATTGATATTGAACAACGATGGTACACTTACCATCATTCCTGAAGAAGATTTTGTAGGCATCATCGAATTTACCTACGAAGTATGCAACGACATCAATTTGTGTGATGAAGCAACAGTAGTTGTAACAGTTGTAGATGATGGTGAAGGTGAAAACGAAGGCGAGAACGAAGGTGAAAATGAAGGCGAGAACGAAGGCGAAGGAGGCGAAAATGAAACAGAAGACGATTTGCCACCAGTAGCCTTAGACGATAATTCAACAGCTACACTCAATACAATTCAAAACATTGAAGTACTTGCCAACGATTACGATCCACAAGGACAAGCGCTCACACTTAGTTTGTTGAGTCAAACCGAAAATGGCATACTTGTCGTCAATGGGAATCAAACCGTTGATTATACACCAGCCAACAACTTTGCAGGTGTTGATCAATTCACTTATCAAATTTGCAACGAGTCAGGATTGTGTGATACTGCAATGGTTTACATCGAAATCAAAGATTGTGAATTATTCATACCAAACGCTTTCTCACCCAATGACGATAGCGTCAACGATACCTTTGAGATTCTAGGACTTGAGTGTTACGACAATGCAAGTATACAAATATTCAATAGATGGGGCAACGAGGTCTATGTCAATGAGGCATATCTCAGAACCGATCCCTGGAATGGCCGTTGGGAAGACAAAGAAGACCTCCCAGACGGAGTTTACTTCTACGTCATCACCCTCAACGATTCCGAGGTACATCAAGGATATGTCACAATCAAACGATGATATTCTCAAATGAATAAGTAATGTTGAAAAAATGAAGTTTCGATTATTATTTTAATATTACTAAAAATAGCATTCTAACCACTAATGCTACGAATGTAGGGCGGTTTCAACTGCCCTACATTCTATAAAAGTATAGACACAATCAAAAACGGACGAAACACATAATCTTAAATTTTCAATCTTGAATTTTTAATTATCGTGCAACATTACTCATTCTAGGCTGCGTGTACTCTGGTTAACCAACGCATGTTTCATACTGCGCACCAAGTTTCATCCACCCGCTCATCCGACACTTCCAAAAGAAGCAAAACATAAAAAGAACAAAGAATAAAAACAAGGAAAACAACCCAACCATAAAATCTAAACAATATGAAAAAGATTCTACTTCTAATATTGACAATCGCAATGGGCTTTACATTAAATGCTCAGCAAGATGCAATGTATACCCAATATATGTTCAATGGCTTACTACTCAATCCCGCCTACGCAGGAAGTAGAGGCAATTTGAGTGCAACTGCTTTTTACCGCAACCAATGGAGTGGATTCGAAGGCGCACCCAATACTTTTTCATTTGCAGCCCACAAACCATTTTTTAAGAATGTTGGATTGGGTTTCACCTTTGAAGGAGACATTGTAGGACCACTCAACAATTACAATTTTGGAGTCAACTATGCCTACCACATCA
>JAHDIA010000284.1 GCA_020631035.1 Chitinophagales bacterium
TGGTGAAGTACAAGGCGAAGAGATGAGTGCTGGAGATGCGAATTTGTTTACCTTGCTCAAAGCAACCGACAAAATGGATGCGTATAATGAGTATATGGAAGAATATAAAAAAGGGCAATTGAAATATGGTTATTTAAAAGTAGCTGTTGCCGATGCATTGATTGAATTGAGTCAACCATTTAAGGAAAAACAAGCTGAACTGCTTGCCAATGACAAAATGGTGGAGAATTTGATGTACGAAATGGCCTTGAGAGCGAGTGCCATTGCCAAGGAAACACTACGAGAAGTAAAAGATTTGGTAGGTTTGAGACAGGCAGTAAAATAATGTTTGAATTTAAAATCAGAACAAAATAAAATGAGTGAACTAAACTATTTATTGACAGAACAGGGGGAGAATGGAGTCTTGACCATTACCATCAATCAACCTGAAAAATTGAATGCTTTGTCTAAGCCTTTGATGGCAGAATTGGACCAAGTGTTTAGTGAGGCAATTGCCAATGATACAGTCAAAGGCATCATATTGACAGGAGCTGGAGAAAAGGCTTTTGTGGCAGGTGCCGACATTTCAGAATTTCAATCTTTAGATTCTGGTGAGCGTGCAGCAGGAATGGCGAGAGCTGGACAAGATTTGTTCCGCAAAATCGAAATGTGCCCCAAAGCTGTCATTGCAGCCGTCAATGGATTTGCCCTTGGTGGAGGTTGCGAGTTGGCGATGGCGTGTCATATGCGTGTAGCCAGTGAAAATGCCAAATTTGGACAGCCCGAAGTCAATTTGGGGTTGATTCCTGGTTATGGTGGAACCCAACGTTTGACCCAATTGGTAGGAAGGGGCAAAGCCAACGAATTGTTGATGACAGCCGACATGGTTTCGGCGACAGAGGCAGCACAAATTGGTTTGGTTAATTATGTTGTTCCACAAGAAGAACTCCTAGAAAAATGCCAAAATATTTTGAAGAAAATAAGCCGAAAAAGTTCATTGACGATTGATAAAATTGTCAAATGTGTGGATGCGGTTTACGATTCTGAAAAGGATGGATATGAAGTAGAAGCCCAAGAATTTGGCAATTGTTTTGGGACAGAAGACTTCAAAGAAGGGGTTTCAGCCTTTCTAGAAAAGCGGAAAGCGAACTTTATAGGTAAGTAAAAAAACCATTTTTGGGTTTTTGAAAACCAATGAATTCCTCTATTTTTTTTTATTCTAAAAAGCACAAATTCAAATATTTGTGCTTTTTATTTTTCTTTTATATACTATTTAAAAGTCAAATATTATAGAGATATTCTAAATTTAAGTATGAATTAAAATACTAGGTAATTTGTTGTTTTGCAGTTGTTTATGTATTATTTTCAACAAAATTTGAAAAGTATTAGGTTTTAAAGTCTCTTTGAGACGTTCTGAATTAATGTGTAAAGCTCAAAATATCAATGATTTGGGTAATATTAAATTCTTGTTAAAGTAATCTTTTAAAGAACTATGGCTAGTTAAGGAATGCTAAGATTTATATTAGTATCCATCAAAAATACATGATATTTTAGTGGAGTATTATGAAAAGTATTACACGTCTCTATAATTTAATCAATAAACTCTCCCCAACTGAAAAAAGGTATTTCAAAAGATATACCAGTTTATACAGTGATAAGTCCGATCAGGACTATCTCAAAATATTCGATGTCATCTCCAAATTCAAGAAAGATTCGCTTGGTGAACTCAAGTCTGAAGTCAACAAATTGGATATTTCTAATCTGAGTATGAAGACAAGATATTTGTACAATCTTGTTTTGGATGTGTTGGTGGATTACAAGCGCAAGGGCAATCCTGAAAATGGACGATATAGGATATACGACCAGATATTGATTTTGAAACAATTTGGCTTTATTGAAGAAGCCTTGGAATTGGTCAAAAAGGCAAAAAAACGTGCTTGGGAAAAAGAACAGTTTTCTTTTTTATTTGAGTTGCTGGAAGAGGAATATCAGTTAATAGTCGTATTGCAAACCTATTCTCAAAAAGTATACAAAACTTGGATTGAGGAAAAAAACAAGGTAAAGGATGTAATTGAAAACCAAATTGCCTATGAAAACATCAAAGGAGAAATTTGGTCTTTCCTTGAAGCAAATCAACACAGTGGTTCTGGAAATATCAATCAAAAAATAGATGATTTTATCAAAGAGCGACCATTGTTGCATACCATAGAGAATGCACAATCCATCAAAGCAAAATTGGTCTTTTTTCAAATCAGCAATCGCTTGCATTTTTACAGATTACCGAAAGACATCAGAAAATTTCATCAATCTGCATCTCAAGCAATTCAGTTTCTCGAAACCCTAGCCAAAGACAAAGTACCGCCATCCATTGCGCTCGATTTATTTAGCAACTACATCAGTGCTTGTTTTCATACCAATGATTTTGACGGATTTAAAAAGAGTATTGAAAAAAGCAAAAAGTATGTTCGAGACGATCAGCACAGAGCCATCATTTTTCATTTACAATATGGTGTCTTACTAGATTTTTACAATCAAAAAGAGATTATGCCCGAAAGTGCTGATGACTTTATAGTCGAATTTTTAAAGCAGTTTAATAATTACGATACTTATCTATATGCAAATAGGAAAAAGAATCTTTTTTATGACTTTTTGTTCTTTTGCATCAAATTTGAAAAATACGAACACGCCAACAATTGGATCATTCATTTTTTAGAGACCGAAAAGAAGATTCAACTCAATATACAAGAGCAAATCTTGATTAAATTAATCAAGATGATTTTCTACAAAGAAGACAATCTATATCCATTGATTCAAAGAGAAATTAGTTCGGCTCAATATTTTATCAAACGTTACAAACTGAAACACGAAGGCATAGACGAGATCATTTTACTATTCAAAACCATTGCTCAAACCAAAAAGAATACAGAACAAGAATTCGCACTGCAAAAATCGCAAGAGACTTTGGCAAATATAGATCGAAAACTAGAGGAAAGTTTTTGGACTTTAGATATGCTATTTGTTTGGATAAATACAAAATTAGAGAAAATAACTTCGGTTCTTTGACAATTTTGGGAGAGTAATAATTCTTAAACAAATAGTAGGGAGCCACAGGTGACTAGATAGCTTGTTTAAGAATTAGCTCTCTTCAGCAAAAATTGTCAAAGAACCATAACTTCTGACGTTACTTGGCTGAAATAAATGCATCTTTGTTGCTTGCACTGTAACTGTCTACATGAATGCGCCAAATATTGTCTTGATCTCTTTTCAAAATAGTGACAAATTTTCCGTAACTCTCGATGGAACTCCCATTGGGATTGGTCTTTACCAATTTATAATAACCCACATCGTAGGCCAAATCATCTTTGACAATACGTTCCACAAATCTAAATGAAATATCAAAATCCAAACTGCTTTTGCCATTTTTAAAAATGCGCCTAAAATTCTCTAAGGTTCCTTGTGCATCTTCTACTGCTTTGTCCTGTCTAGGAGGCAAGTACAAACAATCATCGGTATACAAATGACCAATCATCTCTGCATTTTTGGCTTTATACGCCTTAGACAACATATTGTACACTTGATTTATTTGCTCATGTACTTCTTGACTCACTCGTTCTTGTGCCGACGCATTTAAACCAAATGTCAAACATCCAATAAACAAAATAATCAAGTATAAATTTTTCATAGTATTAGGTCTTGATTGAAAAATAGCGCAATTAAAATGATTGGGACGGAACGTTTACAGCTTCGTTTGCAAGTCGCCTCCCCGCTATCCGCTACAACTCCTCGTGTGGGTTTGACAGGCTCGCCAAGCGATTGTCCAAAACAAAAAAATTACACACAGAGGCTGAACTTGTCAAAGTCCCACTGCGGGGTTTCCACTACTATCGGGCGTATAAGGCACATTTTGTCTTTCGTCGCCCCCCACAACTCCATCACACCTAAATATACTTTTTTTTGTACAGATATAAAAAAAGCGAAGACATTTTGTGTCTCCGCTTTTTTATTTTGATTGATTTTCTTGGTTTAAAATAAGCTGTTAAATCTTGCCAACCATTTTTTTCGGAACAACAATGGTGTCAAACTCTTTTTCAGTTAACAATTCCATTTCCAAGGCAACTTGCTTCAAGCTCTTATTCTCTTTAAAAGCTTTCTTGGCAATAGCAGCAGCATTGTCATAGCCAATATGTGTGTTCAAGGCTGTCACCAACATCAAGGAGTTGTTCAGATTTTCTTCAATGGCTTTGTGATTGGGTTGGATGCCCTCAGCACAGTTTTTGTCAAAAGACTCACAAGCATCCCCTAAAATTCTAGCAGACATCAAGAAATTAAAAATCATCATTGGTTTAAATACATTCAACTCAAAATGTCCAGTAGCTCCCCCCACATTAATGGCAACATCATTGCCCAATACCTGAGCCGCTACCATAGTCAAAGCTTCTGCTTGGGTAGGATTGACTTTACCAGGCATAATCGAAGAACCTGGCTCATTGGCAGGAATCAAGATTTCGCCAATTCCACATCTGGGACCACTTGCCAACATACGAATGTCATTGCCAATTTTCATCAAGCTAACTGCCAAGGTTTTCAAAGCACCGTGTGCTTCAACTATGGCATCGTGTGCTGCCAAAGCTTCAAATTTGTTTTCTGCGGTTATAAAAGGATAGCCCGTTAATTTTGCAATTTTTTTCGCCACGGTTTTAGAATAGCCCTTGGGGGTATTAATGCCTGTACCAACAGCCGTACCACCCAATGCCAATTCAGACAAATGCGCCATTGAACTCATAATGGCTCTAAGAGCGTGATCCAACTGAGAAACATAGCCCGAAAATTCTTGACCTAAAGTAACAGGGGTAGCATCCATAAAGTGGGTACGCCCAATCTTGACTACCTTCATAAACTCCTTGGACTTCTTTGCCAATGTTTCTTTCAAGGCTTCAACTTTGGGAATGGTGTTTTCTGCCAACATAGTATAGGCAGCAATGTGCATAGCCGTAGGGAAGGTATCGTTAGACGATTGCGATTTATTGACATCATCATTGGGATGTAAGTATTTTTTTTCATCGTTCAACTCGCCTCCTTTCAAAACATGTCCACGATTTGCAATGACTTCATTGACATTCATATTGCTCTGAGTACCTGAACCTGTTTGCCAAACGACCAAAGGAAATTGATCGTCTAATTTGCCTGCAATAATTTCTTTACAAACTTTCTTAATCAAGTTTGCTTTGGTTTTTGGAAAGTCCGTTAATTCTGCATTGGTTTCAGCAGCAGCCGTTTTCAAAACTGCATAAGCTCTGATGATTTCGATGGGCATTTGTGTGCTGGTTCCGCCAATCTTAAAATTACTAAGGGAGCGTTGAGTTTGTGCGCCCCAATATTTATCGGCAGGTACTTTTACATTACCAATGCTATCTTTTTCTGTTCTGTACATAATTTATGTTGTATTTTTCCGCAAAGTTACTCAGTAATGGTGAAAAAGTAAAGTAAAAAAGGCCACCACAAATTGTGGTGACCTCCATTGTATAAGAAATAGTCTATGTGTGTCAGTAATAATGAAATAGTTGTTATAGCTTAGTCGTGTTATTATTCAAAAAATAGTTAGTAGGAAGCCGCATTATTGTTTAAAGTATATTTGCAATCAATCACCACCCATACCGTCGCCAGCTTCGCCTCTACCTTCTACTACAGGCTCTGACGTTGTTGTGTAATCACAAGCTGATGACAACCAATCTCTACAAGTATCCCACAATGATCCCCAATCGCAGTTGTATGAGCTTGTATTATAGCTTGTACGGTTGTATGTATAATCATTACAATAGTTTGATGTTCTGTAGCATCCACTACGGTAACTAGTTGTTCTGTAGCCTCCATAGCAGTAAGTACCACCTACAGTGTTGTTGTTTTCCTCCTTTGTTAATTGGAAATTTTTGAAGTTGTTCATTTTGGTAATTTTTAAGTCGTTAAAAAAGTCGTGTTATTAGTCGTTATTTATTGCAATAAAATCAAAATCAAAATTTAGAGTGGAGGAGAGATGAATAAGTAGGAGGTATACTTTGTAGGAGGAGGATAAAAACATTGTTTGAAAAAATAACAATGTTGTTACGCTAATAGAATAGGCAAAGCCAATGCCAAAGCATTAATGTAAAAACAAAAAAGAATCATAATGAGAAAAAATGACAAGTGTAAAAAGTTGATATGTTAGAGCTTAGGAGGGAAATGAAAAAAAGTGGAAATTTTTGAAACAAAATAGGAGCAGAAACCGTAAGGTAGAGATTTTCCCAAGCTGGGAAAAAAATGCCAAAATGGGTAAGATAAAGGTAGGATCTATATCCTATTATACGGTATTTGTTTCAATAAGGTTACAATAAAAATACTTTAATATAAAAACTTCGGCAGTTAACTGCCGAAGTTTTATTAATGAGGAAAAGTCTGTAAGCTTAATTTATAACAAATCGTCTAGTGAACGAAAAAATGTTTATTATTAAAGAGTATCATTTAAAACCAAAAAGGGGAGAGGAAAAGGGGAGTAAACAAGTATTAAGATATAATACGGCTAATTCGATTCATATAAGAGTCGTAACAATTTTCAGTTACGTGAAAAGTACAAGCTGTTCCATCCTCAAATTCCAAACCCACAAGTAAGTAGTCAGAGGCTTCCATAGTGCCCGTAAAAACATTGTAAATATATTCTGTTTCTGTATTAACCGAGCTAAGTTCTTGCCCACGATATTTTAATACTTCATGTTTGATTGTTTTCCAATTGTCACCACCTATAATCTGGTGATGCTGTGTGCCATTAATAGCAAAATGTCGGAAGTTATTTATGTTTTTCATATTGTCAATTAGTAGTTTGCGTATTCGGTAAATATATAATGTATTCTGATTGACATACGACAAACCCAATGCCAGAGGTAACGGATAAAACCAAAAAAAATATAGTGAAAAAACACAATGTGAAGATTGTCAATATTTTACTAGTCAAAATTTTTTATAAAGACAAAATTGAAACAAAAAAAATATTGCGACGTAAACGAGTGGATTTTCCCAATAGGGGAGTAAAATGTCAAAATGGGATGGATTTTTGAGAAAAAACTACGTAGGTGAGTTGGTCAAAGTTTCACAAATAAGCATAAAAAAACTGCCCATGTTCCAAACTAAAAGAAACTGGGCAGCTATTTATTAGTCTTTTTAAAAGACCTATACAAAAAAGGGAACAGCAAACTTGGGGTTTGACAAAAATCATTATTAATATTGATTTTACCAAACAGGCAATTTTGACTTTACTAAATTGCTCAGGTATTTGTCTCAACACAAATTCTAAACCAAACTTAGAATCTACAATAAGTATTCCACTAACAAATACAACATTGGGGGAGCAATTCTAGTGCCAAATACTTGGTAGTTAAATATTTACATGAATTGAAAGTATATTTGTATGTTTAAATACTATGATTATTAAAGAGTTAGAGCGAGACTTGTAGAATTGATATAAAAATGTTGATAATCAATAATTTAATGAGAAATGAGGTAATTTCCCCCAAGGAGAAAATATTCCCATATTGGGAAAGGTATAAGATTGGATTGATGTATTGTATAATACGTTTATTGTTGGAAGGTAGTTTCAGTTTAGAGAGAAAAAACGAGGGGATGAGTACTTCCTAATAAAAACTAATTATGAATAAACATTAA
>JAHDIA010000285.1 GCA_020631035.1 Chitinophagales bacterium
ACAGTTGTCACTCCCATCAAAATTGAGTGAGGAGTATGAAAGAAAATCTATAGAATTTGGATTATACGTAAAATAAATAGAAGAAGTCCCTATGTTAAAATTCCCTGATTGCGCTTTGGCTTGAATGGTCACACAGAGAGTGGATGTTGAACAATCCATATCTGGTACCATCTGCAAATCAATTGTTTGAGCAAATAGTGTGAGTGGAAAAAGTGTAAATAGAAAAATTTGTAGAATTTTGGTCATAGGGGTGTTTAAAATATGAATATAATTTTCAGATTAATTAGCATTTAAAATATATTAAACTCTGAATTAATATTTCTGACAAAACACATGCTCAAGTACGTTTTTTATTGCATCTTGTTGCAGTTTGCTTGATAAGAGTCTGTTTAAAATTCCGAACTATTTAATTGAAAATGTGCCTTTTTGTGGGATATGATGTTGTAAAAAACTCATTTAGCGATGGCTAAACTCCGTTTTCAACACCTTATTTTACTTATTTTACACAGTATTTAATTAGTTATCAACTGACTTCTTTGTGGAAAGTTTCGGCTCTTTTGGGCCCAATGGAAACAATGCTGATTGGCACACCTACAAAATCTTCTATAAATTGGATGTAAGTTTTGGCATTTTCGGGCAGTTCTTCGAGAGATGAAACATTTTCTTCGAGTGTAAAGCCTTCAAATTCTCGGTATTGTACTTCACATTTTTCCATTTCCTCAATGCTCAAGGGGTAAGAGACTTCTTTGCCGTCAATGTGGTAAGCAGTGGCTACTTTGAGTGGTTGAATGCCTGACAATACATCTAATTTGGTGAGTGCAAACTGTGTGAATCCATTGAGTTGGTGTCCATATTTGAGCATTACCAAATCGAGCCATCCACAACGTCTGGGACGTCCAGTTGTTGTACCAAATTCGTGTCCTTGTTTTCTTATTTGCTCTCCTAAACCATCGAGCAGTTCTGTTGGAAAAGGTCCCCCTCCAACTCTTGTTGTATAAGCTTTAACGATGCCCACGACATCCAATGACATTGGTGGAATGCCTACATATGGGAAAACGCCCCCAGAAATGGTATTGGATGAAGTCACAAAGGGATAGGTACCAAAGGTATTGTCAAGGAAAGTACCTTGTGCGCCTTCAAAAATGATTTTTTTATTGGGTAGATATTGGTGTACTAAGGCTGATACGTCTCCTAAATATTTTTGTAATTTTTGTGCAAGTGGGGTGTATTCTTCAATTATCTGTTCTAAGTCGAGTAGCTCGGTATGTTTATAGACCTTTTCTAATATTAGGTTTTTGATTTTAAGGTTACTCTCTAAGCGTTGGCGAAATTTATCGGGAGTGATAAAATCTATGAATCGGATGCCTACCCTACTTGCCCTGTCTGCATAACAGGGGCCGATGCCTCGCCCAGTGGTTCCAATTTTTGCCTCACCAAGTAGTGCTTCGTTGGATACATCCATCATTTTGTGGTAAGGCATAATGATGTTGCAATGTGGATCGATTGTCAGATCAATTGAAATGTTGCGGGCTTCGAGCTTTTCTATTTCTTGAATGAGTACAACAGGGTCTATTACAACTCCACTGGCAATGCAATTTTTTTTGCCGTATACCACCCCTGAGGGCAATAGGTGCAATTTGAACACTTCTTCTCCAACAATAATGGTGTGTCCTGCATTGTTGCCCCCTTGGAAACGAACAATGAGGTCAGCCTTTTCGGCTAGTAAGTCTGTAATTTTTCCTTTTCCTTCATCTCCCCATTGGCTTCCGATGATAATGCTTGGTTTGGTCATAATTAGGCTGTTATTTTTCTGTAGGCGAAGTTAGGGGTTTCGGATTTAAGATTCAAAATTTAAGATTTAAGATTGGGAATAAATTTGAACTTGCATTTCCAAAATTGGGAATTTTTTGTTTTTGTCCACCAGATTTGGCTACAAGTGGGCTTGGCCTGGTTAACTCTTTATGTTTTGTCTGTACTACACTTTCATCCTTCGCCATGCGCCACGCTTCTTTTTTGGGGGTATCTGCAAAGGATGCCCCTACATATTTGGGCAGCCCCATGGGCACCCGCAAGGGGTGTCCCTACGGGCGGATTTGTTGTAGGAGGTTGCCTGGGAGACTTTTTATTATGCCTTTGACTTCGAGGCTGAGGAGGGCTGCGGCTGTGGTACTGTAATTGAGATGGGACATTTGATGGATTTCGTCTATGTGTCTGATTTCTTTATCTTTGAACATATTGGCAATATGGGTTTCGTCTTGCTTGAGTTCTATAAAGAGTTGTCGCTGAACATTTTTTTTGCTTTCCTTTTCCCAACCCATTGTTTTTTTGATGTCTTCAGCAGAATTGACCAATGTGGCTTTTTGGGTTTGAATGAGCCAATTGCATCCACTAGAATACTGACTGAATACGCTTCCTGGTAAGGCTAAGACTTTTCGGTTGTAGTTGTGGGCTTGTAAGGCTGTGATAATAGAGCCTCCCTTTTTGGCGGTTTCAATAACGAGTGTGGCATCACTAATTCCTGCAATGAGTCTGTTTCGACGGGGAAAATTTTCTTTGTCTGTACGGGCGTTGCTGTGAAATTCAGTAAGTAAGCCTCCATTTTGTAGCATTTTATGGGCAGTCTTGCGGTGTTCTGAGGGATACACCTTATCTAGTCCGTGTCCCAACATTGCTAGGGTGGTCATTTGGTTTTCAACACATAGCCTATGGGCAAATATGTCGACCCCATATGCCAAACCACTGACAATGACCAAGTCTAGCTCGGCAAGTTCTTCTACGATTTGGAGGAGTGCCTTTTTGCCATAGGTAGTCACATTGCGGGTTCCGACAATGGATAGTATTTGACGGTGGTTGAGTTCGAAGTTTCCTTTGGCATATAAGAGTACAGCACTGTCATGACATTCTTTTAGCCTAGCAGGATATTCGGCATCTAGGTAGAAGTAGGTTTTAATGTTGTATTTTTGAATAAACTTGAGTTCTTCTTCGACTCTTTTGAAGTATGCTTGATCTAGGATAGACTTGACTGATTTCTCCCCTATTCTTGGAATTTTGAGGAGACTTTTTTTGGATGCTTTGAAAACGGCTTCGACTCCTCCACAGTAACTTACTAGGGTTCTTGCTCCAATGTTTCCAATTTTAGGGATCAGAGTAAGAGCATTTTGATTCATGTCCTTTAGATTATCTTTATAACTTTGTTTGATATTGTATATATATACAATGCGCCAAATTCAAATTGCAAGAATTTAAGATTATCAAATGAGGTTTACCATATATATGTTAAAAAGTATTTTTTGTTTATTTGTTTTGTTCTCTGTGGGTTTGCAAGCTCAGATTGACTTTATATACAATCCCAAAAGAGTGCCCAATACTTATCGTTCGGAACAGAATCCCTACTATTGGGGCAATCGTGAAGGCGTCCGAGATTGGCAACAAGATGTACACTACAGTATAGAGGTAGAATTGGATACAACAAGGAATGTACTAGTAGGCAAACAGCAAGTCGCCTACTGGAACAATTCTCCTGATAGTTTACAACAGTTGTATTTTAATGTTCCACCAAGTCTTCCCAATAGTCAATCGTTTGTAGTTAAGGATGTCAAGATGGTCAAAGCCAATGGTTTGTTGCAAGTCGATTATCAATTGGAGCAATCGAGTTTAAGAGTTGATTTATCTTCTGAGGTTGTTGCTAAAAGTTTTGTGGTTTTAGAACTAAAATTTGAAACCCCCATAGAGACATTTAGCTATCAAACTTCTGCTTTGCAAGTTGTTGAGGACCCAATTGGTTCTTTTTACAAAATAGGCAATTGGTATCCTAAGCTGGCTGTCTATGATGCAAAAAATGCCTGGAATTCATACCCGTATTTAAACCTAAAAAGTGAAGGCAATTTTGGTACTTATGATGTACAGATTAAAACCCCTAAATCACATACCGTTATTGCGGGTGCTCATTTGCAAAACAAAACCTATGAAAACAATCATGCCATTCATTCTTTTCACTCTGAAAATGTCAATGATTTTGCTTTTGTTTGTGGTCCCAACTTATCTATGATTAAAGGCAATTATCAAAAAAGTAAATTGTTGATTGTGGCACTTGACAATCGCTTGGAACATTGGGAGGCTAGTTTGGAAACCATCAAACAAAGTTTGAATTTGATGGAGGATGTTTTTGGCAGATATGCATTTGAAAAATTGGTAGTGGTTGATGCCTACGATTCTAGCACATTTCCAATGATGTGTATGGCAAGTGGACATTCAGGTAGTAATCAAGCCTTGTTGGTTTACCAAGTTTGTAGACAATGGTTTTTTTCGATGATGTCGCCCAAAGACCCTAGTAGCACTTACCTTTATGAAGGTTTGTGCTTGTATTTAACGGACAAGTTGCTTGCCCAAATAGATCCTAATTACAATGAGTTTATCAAAGAAGAATTGTTTCGACAATTTAGATCGCAAGGTGGCTTGAGCAATGGCTTCAATTATCATTACCCCGAATTTAAAAACTTGGACAACTATGGTATTGGGCAAAAAAACTCTTGGAAATATTTTGCTGATTCTTTTGTTTTGATGTATCAATTGGAATATGTTTTGGGTAAAAAAGCATTTCGTTCTATTTTGAAGAAGTATTTCCTTGAACGAAATTTCCAAGTGAACAGTTGGGAAGATTTTGTGGAGTATGTCAATCGAAAACATGGGGATTTGGATTGTTTTTTTGACCTGTGGATGAATGGAAGAAAATCTCTTAATTACACTGTCGAAAGTGTGAATTTATATCAAAATAGTTCAGACACTTATAAAATTACTTTGAAACGAAAGGGAGAGGTGCATTTACCTATAAATGTACATATAAAATCTTCTTCAAATGAGCGATTTAATTTTTATATTCCTTCTTGTCAAGAAAGCAAGGTAGACAGTGACGTAACGGTACTGAATCGCTGGGAAAGTTATGGCAATCATCATAAGGATTATGTGTTTGTGGTGCGTATTCCAGATGGTATTAAGAGCATTGATTTGAATGTTGGTGGGCAATTGTTTGTAGTGGATGAGGCAGCGGATGTGGAGTGGCGGATTGAAAATTGAAGATTTAAAATTGAAAATTCAGGATTTTTCCTTGTACAGACGCACGGCCGTGCGTCTGTACGAGCCAATGGGATGTTCAAATGCCAATGGGATGTTTCAAATCCCAATGGGATGTTCAAATGAAATATACCAATAGAAGTAGGGCGTGAAGCGGGTGGATTGTTATGACCGACGGAGGGTTAAAAGGTGCGAGTCTACGCCCGATAGGAGCGATTGCCATGCAAAAGCGGATAGCGGGGAGTCGCCTTCGTCCGAAGCCCTTGCGTTCCGTTCTAAAAATTAATGATTTCCTGCCAAATTAAGTATTTTATAAAAATATAACAAGACAAAAACACCTTGTCATCACATAGGGGCGTTCCAATTCATTTTGTCTATGTTGAATTGGGAATAGAGTTGACGGTTGGTAAGATCGAGGGCGCATAGGTAGCCAAATCCTTCGGCGACGTCTCGTCCGTAGCAGCCTGCGTCTATGTTGATTACTTGTTTTTCGGGTAGTTCGTCGAGCATTTCTTGAATGGCTTCTTTGGGAATGGGCGTGTGTCCGTGTAAAAGAATGCGTTTGCCTAGCCAATCGTAGTCTATTTGGTCGTACCAGTAGCGGGTCCAGATGATGGCTTCTTTGTCTTGTAGGGGATCTTCGTTGCCAAAATTGAGTCCTGCGTGTACAAAGAGGTATTTTTTGGTGGCGTGAAAGAACTTTAAATCTTCGAGAAAATCCCAGTATTTTTGGGGAATTTGCTTGACAGATTTTACCTGAAAGCTTTCGAGTACCTGCTCCCCTCCGTTGCGAAACCAGACTCTTAATTTGTTGTCATTGTTTCGAGCATTGAGCATCATTTGTTCGTGATTACCACGAATGAAGCGGAGATGGTAGCCTTCTTGTTCTTTGTCGATTATCCAGTCAAGTACTTGTTTGCTTTTGGGACCACGGTCAATGAAATCTCCTAAGAGGTAAAGCTTGTCTTTGGGAGTAAATTTCACTTGTTCTAGTAGGGCTAGAAAGGTATCGTAACAGCCGTGAATATCGGATATGGCAATTTTTCTGGACAATGTTGTTTATTTTGTGGACGTAAAGAAACAAAAAATCCTCGAAATTTGCGGACAAATTTCGAGGATTGTGCATTTATTAACTTAAACTAAGTTGGAAGTCTTATTTGCCTTCTTTCTTAGCATTTTTCACCTTATTCTTGTGCAAGACTTTGGCTTGTTTAGACCATTGGTCTCTTTTGACTCTACCACGGAAGAACTCAATCGCAATATTGACTCTTTCTTCAATATCTGAATTGAACTTACCTACCTGCTCAAAAGTATAGATACCTAAAGCGTGTAATTTCTCTTCGATGAAAGGCCCAATTCCTTTGATCTCTTTAAGGTCGTCTCTGTCTTTGCCTGCGTAACCGATGACGCTAAAGTCAATACCTTTGGATTTGAAACGCATTCTTTGGATGACATCTTCCTTGGTTTCTTTTTCCAAACCAGATTTGATGCGCGCTTGTCTTATCCACTTTTCGTTTCTTATACGAGCAGCAGGGAATTCGATTACTTCTGCAACTGTATCGATATCGTCGTCGCTAAACTGAGCGATTTGTTTGAAAGTGTAGACACCCATTACGTTCAGTTTTTCCTCTACATAAGGTCCAACTCCGTAAATCTCTTTAAGGTCTTGCTTGTCCTTTTCGGTAGCTTTACCAATTCGCTTGAAGTTGACTTTGCTTGAATTCGACTGAATTCTAGCGAAGACTTCTTTCTTGCCTTCTTTCTCCAATCCTGTAATGATTCTTGCTTGCTTGACCCATTCATCGGTTCTGATGCGGCCAGCAGGGAATTCGATTACCTCTCCGATTATGTCAATGTCTTTATCTGAGAAGTTGGCAATTTGTTCAAATTTGTAGATTCCAGCAGCATTGAGTTTTTCTTCGCAGAAAGGTCCAATACCGTTGATTTCTTGCAGGTCTATTCTGTCAGCAAACTTGGCTGAACCAATGCGTTTGAAATCAATTTTGGAAGCACCTTTTTTGATTCTTTCAATGATTTCGCCTTTGCCATCTGTTTCTAACCCAGTGATGATGCGTGCTTGTTTCACCCATTCGTCACCTCTGATACGTCCAGCAGGGAATTCAATTGCCTCACCAATTGGATCGATGTTTTCGTCTTTGAAGTTGGCAATTTGTCTGAAAGTAAAGATACCTAATGCATTGAGTTTTTCTTCACAGAAAGGTCCAATGCCTTTGATTTGCTGCAAGTCATCTTTTTCTTTGATGCTTGCCTTGCCAATGTCCAATTTAATGGTTTTGGCTTTTTGCTTGATTCTTTCAAGTGCAGCTTGCTTGTCATTGAGTTCATTTGCCAATTTTTTCGCCTTGGCTTTCTCAGCTTCTAGCTTAGCTTTTGCGTCGGCAGCTTCTTTGGCGGCTTTCGCTTTCGCAGCTTCGGCTTCCTTAGCAGCTTTCGCTTTCGCAGCTTCGGCTTCTTTTTGTGCCTTCTCTTTCTCGGCAGCTATTTTGGCTTTCGCATCCTCGGCAGCTTTGGCAGCTTTATCTTTTTCGGAATCAAATCATCTGTCTTTGGCAGCTTTCGCTTTTACAGCTTCGGCT
>JAHDIA010000286.1 GCA_020631035.1 Chitinophagales bacterium
CGCACCTCGCACCTCGCACCTCGCACCTCGCACCTCAAGACACTGCTTCCTGTATCGCCTCTCTCCTTTCAACTCTTTCCGCTCCCCTGACATCAAAATCCTGAGCCTGTACCGTTCCCTTACTAAAATGGGTATAATAGACCGCTACCAAGAAAGACACTGCAAAATAGCCAAGGACCAAGTAGGTACCACCTGCCAAATGCTGATCTATACCATACCAACCATTCAACGCATAAATCAACACCAAACCAAAAGCTACTTTTACCAATTCTGTCAAACTGCCCAAACTATGGCGATCCATCAAAGTTGAATAGGAGAAAATAGACACCATCAAAAAGGCTCCGTACAACAAAATATAAGTAAAGTCAAATACAGCAATATTGTTGAACATAAAGAGCATCAATGCCAAATGAATGAGCAATTGTGCCCAAGCCCAAACACGCAAAGGCATAGTCGAAGAAGTATCATACTTTTCTTGAGTATAGGCATTGTCTACATAAAAAACAGGATATTTTTCCTGAACATCCTCAGGACGCCAGCCCGTTGGCATAAACCAAATACGCAATTTATCTTTCCAACTTTTGGTACGCAAAGCATCTTTAAGCAACAACCAAAAATGTTGAAAATTGATCAAAATCGGATTCCAAGTAGACGAAGGACGTTTGACTCCATAGATAGGAGGTACATCTTCCAATTCTTCTTGAAAGGTTCCAAACCATTTATCCCAGACTATAAAAACCTGTGAGAAATTCTTATCCAAATACTCTTTATTAATGGCGTGATGTACTCTGTGATGTGAAGGGGTGACAATAATGTGTTCCAAAAATCCCATCTTGCCAATCAAACGGGTATGGTACCAAAACTGAGCAAACAAATGCAAAGGTGCCACTATGGCTACAACCTTAGCAGGAACCCCCAACAATGCCATTGGAATGTACAAAAAGAAGAAAATGCCAAAAATGGATGAAATGCTTTGACGTAGGGCACACGCCAAGTTGAATTCCTCACTACTATGGTGTACAATGTGTCGATTCCAAAACAGATTGACACTGTGTTCAATTCGATGCCCACAATAACCTGCAAAATCCAAGCCGATAAATGCTATTACATACAATGCCACCGACGACTCAATCTGCATCAATGCCATATTTTCCGACATCCATTTGTAACTCAAAATCACCACCGACAAACCCAATACATCTTTAATGGCATTGGTATAGCCCGAACTTAGACTCGAAATCGTGTCAAAACTCCGATTGACTTTCATTCCCTTGAAATAACCAATAGCCCATTCAATCAATATCAAAACGAGAAAAAAAGGAATCGCATAATTCAGTACTTGTGCATAACTTTCCATTTGTCAAAATTTAAACACATTATGAATGGTAAATTATGAGTGATGAATTGACCGTTCCATTTGCCCAATTCACAATCTCTGTCTCGACCAAAGTGGAGAGATCTGACTCACAACTCACAATTATCCCCCTTTTGAGGGTTGCCGAAGGTGGGGTGAAGCGTCGGACGAGCGGGAGGATGCCCCCTTGTACGCAGCCCAAAGCATGCGTTGGTTAACCAGATCAAGACGTAGCCATGAAAGACGAACGCTGCCCCATCCCCGTAAAGACGTTGCATGCAACGTCTACAAAATACGCAATCTAAACACATCTGTCAAAAAAAAGGGACATAATTGCAACTTTATCGTCTCAAAAACATAGAATCAGATAATAAATCTATCAATAAAGCTTAAAAAAACAGAAGAATGCACGAACTGTGTTATTTTTACAGCCGAATATGAAGAATTACAGAAACTTTTGCATCATTGCACATATTGACCATGGTAAAAGTACCTTGGCAGACCGTTTATTGGAAACAACCAAAACGGTTTCAGACAGAGATTTGCAAGAACAAACCCTCGACAATATGGATTTGGAGCGGGAGCGAGGCATTACCATTAAGAGCCACGCCATCCAGATGGATTATGTTCATGAGGGAGAAAAATACATCTTTAACCTCATCGACACCCCAGGACACGTTGATTTCTCCTACGAAGTCTCCCGTTCCATTGCTGCCTGTGAGGGCGCGCTCCTTTTGGTAGACGCTACTCAAGGCATCCAAGCCCAAACCATTTCCAATTTGTACTTGGCACTAGAACACGATCTCGAAATCATTCCGATCATCAACAAAGTTGATATGGACGGAGCGATGATCGAAGAAGTAGCCGACCAAATTATAGAACTGATTGGGGGTGAACGAGAAGACATCATCGAAGCCAGCGGCAAAACAGGGCAGGGCGTCGACAATATTTTCGATGCCATCATCAACCGCATTCCCGCACCCGAAGGGGACAAAGATGCCCCATTGCAAGCCTTGATTTTTGATTCTGTTTTCAACTCCTATCGTGGAGTGATTGCCTACTTCCGTATTTTTAGCGGAGAGTTGCGCAAAAGAGATAAAATCCGCTTTGTCAATACAGGCAACAAATACGAAGCCGATGAAGTAGGTATTTTGCGTATGGATATGGAACCCCGTAAGGTGGTCAGTACAGGTGATGTGGGTTATGTGATTACAGGAATCAAAGAATCCAAAGAAATCAAAGTGGGGGATACCATCACCCTTGACGACAATCCGTGCGAAACAGCCATCGAAGGATTTGAGGATGTCAAACCAATGGTTTTTGCAGGAATCTACCCCATAGACTCGGACGATTTTGAAGATTTGCGAGACTCTCTCGAAAAACTCCAACTCAATGACGCCTCTTTGACTTACGAAGCAGAAACTTCCTTGGCATTGGGCTTTGGTTTCCGTTGTGGTTTCTTGGGAATGCTCCACCTCGAAATCATCCAAGAGCGTTTGGATAGAGAATTTGATATGGCAGTCATTACCACTGTTCCACAGGTATCCTACGACTGCTACAAGACCAATGGAGAGTTTTTGGTCATTCATACACCCTCTGATTTACCCGATCCATCTCACATTGAACGCCTGGAAGAACCCTATATCCAAGCACAAATCATTACCAAGCCCGACTTTATTGGGGGGATTATGAATCTGTGTATTGAAAAACGTGGTATCCTCAAAAACCAAGTCTATCTATCAGAGACTAGGGTAGAGATGACCTTCGAGTTGCCCCTATCCGAAATCGTCTTCGATTTTTACGACAAACTCAAGTCCATTTCCAAAGGTTACGCCTCATTCGATTATCACATGATTGGAATGAAACCAGGCACCTTGGTCAAACTCGACATCCTACTCAATGGCGAAAAAGTAGATGCCCTTTCGGCAATGATTCACCGAGACAAAGCCTACGATTTTGGCAAAAAGATGTGCAAAAAACTCAAAGAACTCATCAACCGTCAGCAATTTATGATTGCCATCCAAGCCGCCATCGGTACCAAAATCATCGCCAGAGAAACCATCAGCGCCTTCCGTAAAGATGTAACCTCAAAATGCTATGGTGGAGACATCACCCGTAAAAGAAAACTACTAGAAAAGCAAAAGAAAGGAAAGAAACGTATGCGCCAGGTGGGCAGTGTGGAGGTTCCACAGCAAGCCTTTTTAGCGGTACTAAAATTGAATGATTAAATTTAATTGAGTTGAGTCTTTGTAAGGTAGGATTATCTTGCAAAGACTCAATTGATTAATTGATATGTATGTAGAGTATAGATCAGCTATATTCAACTCATTCAATCGTTTAATACCTTTTTAAATCGGTGCAAGACACGTTGGATTAATCTTAAATTTTCGGTGACAATTTCAGCCATACCTTCCATTTCAGGTTTGAATTCCAATTCGACATTATAGGAGCTTTTGAGTCCATTAGGTAAAACAATATCAACCAAGTAGGCATTGTCTTTAGAAATTGGAGAAATTTTATCAACAATCCCTTTTAATAGCCCATATTCCATATAAGGATAATTGTTTAATTTAATTCGGACCATTTGTCCAACTTTTATTTTTCCAAATCCTTGAGAAGGAATTTTTACATGACCAATGTAAGCATTGTCTTTAGGGATAATGGCAAATAGGGGAGTATTGGATTGTACAAAAATATTTTCATTGATGTTATCTAAGTAACTAATTTGCCCTGAAATAGAGGCCGTTAGCATATAGCTTTTTTTCCAACTATCTAAGTAGTTTTGGATATTGTTGACAGTAGAATTGATATTGGCTTTAATTTGGCGTTTTTCTTCTTCAAATTGGTATTCAATGTCATTGAGTATTTTATTGTATTCTGTTATTTGGATACTGTTGGCAACTTGTGATTTTTTTAAATTCTCAACTTTTTGCCTAACAAGGTTTAAGGTTTCTTGTTGTTGGTAGTATTCAAGTCTTGATATAATTCCTTGATGATACAATGATTCATATGAGGTGAACTTTTGCTCGGCAATTTCTAAATCGTTTTTTGCCAATTGAATTTGACGTTGAGATATTTTGTCAGATTTCTGATAAAAATCTATTTGTTTGCCAACATTTACTTTTTTCTTTTCTTGGTATAAATTCTCTTTGAGTATTTGATAGTCATTGACGTTTTTAAGAAGTTGATTGTATTCACCTTGTATGTCGCCAAATATGAAGTGATCTTTATTGGTGTTGGTAAAAATAGCTGTGTTTTCAAAAATATCTGTTTCTAAAAAGCTCCTAGCCTCTTGGCTTATTTCTTTTAAATGCTGAACACCTTCTTCAGTTAATGGATTTTCAATTTCTGCAATGAAATCACCTTCATCAACCCAACTTCCATCTTCTAAATAAAGTTTCTGTAGTTGCCCATTTGTTTTGGCAACTATTTTTATGGGTGGGTTTTGAGTTGTAAGTATTATATGCCCAGCGAGCACATCTGGATATTTAATTAACCAAGATAAGAACAGGAACAATAAAATGAGTAGTAAAATAAGTGCACTGCCCCAACGAATCATCCAGTTAGGAACCATAGTTAGGATGTCCTGAACCTCTTCTGAACGAATCTCAGAAATATAATCTCTTTCCACCACTTGTCCCTGATGCTCCGTAGGGTGGTGGTTGTGATCAGTTGTGTTGTGTTGTTGATTAGGCATTTAATTTTTCTAATTCTAATTGATTTTTTATTAGAGAATAATAGGTTCCTTGAAGAGCGACAAGTTCATCATGAGTACCTCGTTCTACAATTTTTCCATAATCCAATACCACAATTTGATCTGCATTTTTTACGGTACTTAAACGGTGGGCAATTACTACAGAAGTGCGCCCCTTCATAAATTTATTCAAGTTTTCCATAATAACACGTTCATTTTTTGCATCAAGAGCTGAGGTTGCTTCATCAAAGAAGATGATTTTAGGATTTTTATAAATTGCTCTAGCAATCAATAAACGTTGTTTTTGTCCTGTACTAAGACTGACACCTTCCATTCCGATTGGGGTATTGTAGCCAAGGGGGAAGGATTCAATGAAATCCTTGATATTGGCAATTTCTACAGCCCTTAAAAGTTTAGCTCTGTCAATAAAATCTTCCCCAATTGCTATATTGTTGGCAATTGTATCATTAAAGATATAGCCTTCTTGCATCACAGTACCACAGTTTTGCCTCCAGCTAAGTTGGGCTATGGCATTTAAGTTGTAATTGCCAATTTTGATATCTCCTTTGGTGATGGGATAAAATTTTAAAAGTAATTTCATTAAAGTAGTCTTCCCACTGCCGCTTGCTCCAACTATGGCTGTAACTTTGTTTGCAGGAATGCATAGGCTTAAATCTTGAATAACCTCCTTATTGCTTCCCAAGTAACGAAAATGTAGGTTGTTGATTTGTATATCTTTGTCTAAGTCAAAGTCAGTAATTTTTTGATCTTCTGGATTTTCTTCATCTTTTTTATTGTGAATGACCAACAGACGATCTATGGCTATTTTAGCATCTTGGGCAGAATATATAAAACCTATGAGTTGTTGAATAGGACCGTTGAGTTGCCCAATAATGTAAGAAATAGACATCATTATTCCCAAGGTAATTGATCCATCAATGACCAACTTAGCGGCAAAGATGCTAATACATATATTTTTGACTTCATTTATGAAACTTGCTCCAATGGTTTGACTTTGTTCTAGTGCCAGATTTTGCATAGAAATTTTAAAAAGACGAGCTTGTAAATATTCCCAACTCCAACGCTTAGGTTTTTCAGCATTGTGTAGTTTTATTTCCTGCATACCATTGATTAATTCGATTACTTTGGTTTGTTCTTCACTAGAATGGGTGAAGTATTTATAATCCAAATCTTTTCTTTTATTTAAAAAAAGTAGTATCCAAAGTAAGTAAAGTACACTCCCAATCAAAAACATTAACAATATGGTTATATTGTACCAAGCCAGAACAGCACCAAATATTACTATATTGAATAAGGAGAATAAAACAGATAATGAATTGGTTGTTAAAAACTCTTTGATTCGATTGTGGTCATTGATGCGTTGTATAATATCTCCTGTCATCTTTACATCGTAAAATGCAATTGGGAGGTTCATTAGTTTGATAAAAAAATCAGATATAAGTGATATATTGATGCGTGTACTAAGATGGAGTAGAATCCATCCTCTAATTAATTCTATGCCAACCCGACCAAAAAACAAGAACAACTGAGCGATTAAAATCAGATAAATAAAGTTGATGTCTTGATTTTGGATACCAATGTCGACTATACTTTGTGTTAAAAAAGGAAAGCACAGTTGAATGAGACTTCCAGCAGTGACACCAAGTAAGAGTTGTGCGATGAATTTTTTATAGCGAAAAAAATAATTAAATATAAAAGAGAAGCCCTGATAGGGAACCTCATCATCTGGTTCAATTTGTTTGAGGTTTGGGGTTGGTTCAAGTAGTAATACAATACCTTCTTTAGTGTTTTCATTGGCACCAGTACCTATCCAGTGTTCCAAAACCTCATCTGCCTTTAGGTGCATAATCCTGTTGGCAGGATCAGCAATGACAAATTTATCTTTTTTGATATTGTACAATACAACAAAATGATTGTTGTCCCAATGTAAGATACAAGGTAGTGGAGCTTCTTCTATAAGTTGTACCAAACTGATGCGCACTCCAAGGCTGCGGAACCCAATTTTTTCGGCTGCGCTGGCCAAATTCCTCAAAGAATTGCCTTGCCTATTTGTTTCACTAAGCAATCGCAACTTTTCTGTAGAAATATTGCGGCCATAATACTTGGCAATCATGCGGATGCATGTTGGACCGCAATCCATTAGAAACAATTGCTTGTAAAAAGGATATTTCACTACTTATAAATGATGGTGTTTTACAGATTAAGTAAAATAATGTAAGAGCATTTATTTGTTTAACCAACTATAAACATCATTCATAACTTTTGCCCAATTTGGAGATTTCTCCTCACTTTCTGGTTCTTCCACATCAAAAAAATTGTGATCATAATTAGGATATGCTTTTATTGTTAACATTAGTTTATTTTCAGTATTAGCTAAAACCTGAAATAAATCACAGTTGGGGCAAGATGTATCTTGTTCGCCATAAGCTACATAAGTAGGAATTGTAATGTCCATAAAGTCGTCAATTAATATCTCAGAAAAACTTTTCCAAGATTTATATGTCTCTCCAGAATATATTTTGAGTAAACCTGAATCATTGGGGAATTTTTTTAGCAATGTCTTTAAAGAGTCAGGATGTTGATACGTTTTGTTT
>JAHDIA010000003.1 GCA_020631035.1 Chitinophagales bacterium
AAAATGATACTAGAGGCGCATACTTTCAAAGCAGTACCTAAAATGATTTTGGCATCGGCTACTGTTCCAGCCACCCCACCTTGTGAGATACGATGTATTCCTAGCACTTGATTGGCTCTATTGAGGTACAAAACCTTAAATTCCTCAAAATACTCAACAGTTGATTTATTCCAAGTTCTCCAGAAAACCTCATAAGAATCACTACTGGATCGAATGGTGAGTCTATCTTCTTTTTTGATGGTAGCTGAGTAGCTTACTTGGATTTCTGCGACTTTGAAAGGAATGCCGACAAACTGTTCTAAATAGATGGGAAAATCAATAAGGGTTTGCTTGGATTTAATTTCCATTGCTTAGTTGTTTTTTACACCTTGCCAGTCTGTCATTACACAGGCAAGGATAGTTAATAATATTCCTTACCTGTAAGGTTGGATTTGTTTTTAGGGAATTATCTCAATCGCTGAAAGACATAGCCATTTTCAGACCAGCATTCATTGATGAATAGGTCGTGAGCATAGGCTTTATAGTCTATATAAGCCTTGATACTTTCAGGACAATTGGGATAGCACATATCAAAATGTTCAACAGCGTAGTTTTTTTCACTAGCATATTTACCACAGTAAGCAGACTGATATTTACTAAAGAGCTTTGTGGTATCTTCTCGGTCAAGTTTGTAGCCGTGGTGGTCAATAAAGAGTAGAAAAGCATTGGTTTCATCTTCTGATTGATCTTCCAACAGTTCACAGACCTCCCAAAAGGTGGCAGAGATTCCGTACCGATGGATAAAGATTTCAGGGATTTCCTCCCAATCACAGAAATGCCATTCCTCCCTTTGCGGAGTACCCAATAAAGGATCGGTTTTATCCAAGCCTTTCAAATAGGATTGAATGGCAGTATAGAAGTCGTCTTGATCCTCATAATCACTCAAACTGAACCATTTGCCGATGAGCTTACCTGCATTGTAACTGGCAAGACAGCCCACCCAAACCTTAGCTTCACTAAGGTCAAAATTTTCATTCATAAGTCTTTGTGTGTTTTAATGATTGACTAAAATTGTATTTGCGTGAAAGAACAAAACCAAGCAAGGGTATTAAAGTCTTTAATCCCTCACATTGGACAAAGAATATTAAACACAAAGCAGAAAATTTGTCAAGCAAAAAGTGGATTTTAGAGAGCATCAAAAAAGTAGGAACTGAAAGATTTTGTAATACAGGCAATCTTGAAAAATATATTAAATACAGCTTTTACTGTTTATACAGCAAATACAGTTTTTGCAGTAAAAGCATTATTAAAAGAGCCAATCTTTCTCGTTGAGATGCCTAATAAAACCTTTGCGTTAGGGATAGAAGTGGAAAACCCACAGCGAGGAACGAGCGAGGATTTGAAACGGATAGCCCGACCGAAGGGAACGCCCAAATAAAATAATATTAAAGAAGATGTTGAAAGGGCAAGAGTTGGCTGTTAAATTGATAAAAGGGCATTACGCCTTTTGGATTGAATCTTGAATTTCGCTGAGTAGTTGCTCTGCAACAAATTGGTAAGCAAACCAAGCAAGATCATTTTTTTAATCGTTTGGTAGAGTGATTGCTAAACCTGTCTGCTTTTCATATTTCATTCGCAAATTTTCAATTTCTGCATAATTTTCATCAAAAAAGTGCTGTGTGTCTGAACAATAAACCATTCTATTTACCACACCAGATACGCAACCAAAAGTGGTGACATCTTTGAGATAATCAATAGGATCAAGTGCATTGAGTGCATCTTCGCTAACATAAGAGCGAATGTTTCTATCTGCCTGATTAGCATATCGAGCTAGAAGTTTTGTAAGCGGTGGCATTGTTAAGTTGCCAAGTAAACAGTTATGAGTCGGTTTCATCGGAAAAAGGTTAAGAAATAAAACCAATTTTTTAAGACTAGCCACAAACGTATTGTCAAAGGAGGAACTCGCAGAGACAAATCCTTGACAAGGCAAGTGTAGTAGGCTGGTAAGTCTTGATATGGTTTTATCTTTTCCTTTTTTGATGAGGCGATTCAAGTGATGATACTTGGCGATTTTCAATACATTGCTGATAAAAAGAAAAAGATTGCTAAGTGAGGCGTAGTTTATAAACTCAATCCACCTATTAGATTATGTAAATGCTATGGCTCTATTGAGGAGCAACTATAGTGGTGGTTATAGGGGTTTATTAGACAAAAAGGACATTTTTAGAGGAAAAAATCAGGTGTAAATGCGTTATGGTATGAATTTTTCTTATATTTGAGAGTTAAAAGGAATTTAAAAGATGAATAGAGTAGGGGTGAGGAGTGTGGTGTTATTTGGTGGTAGTTAAATTTAATGACCGTTTTGTTTAACCAAAAGCCCTAAAGAAAAATGCAATCAAATTGCACCTTTTTTGTTGTACCTTTGCGTCTTCATGAGATTAGCAATTCACATTTTCAACATCTATATACTTGCTTTATCGTTTGTCCCCTGTGGTGATAGTGGTGCTGGTATTGTGAAGATAGCTAAACATTTCTTTGGAGTTGAGTATAAAGATATTTCAGACCATAACCAACATTCTGATGGTTGTGGTGATGATGTTTGTTCTCCTTTTTGTATTTGTGAGTGCTGTTCAACTACATTAGATATTCCAACCAAATCACTTATTATAGTAAAGTATCTACTTCCAATACCTACTAAGGTGCTTACCTCATTTTCTAATTTTATTTCTTCCTCTTTTCATCACTCTATTTGGCAACCACCAAAAATTTAATTTACCAATTTTTGTAGGATACCTATGCCTACTCATATAATTCATATTTGGTTAAATTAAATTATAAGTAATCTATGTTTGATAAGATTATCGCTTATTCTATTGAGAATAAGTTTATAATAGGGCTATTAACGCTTGCCCTAATTGTATGGGGAGCATTCTCTCTACGTCAATTGCCCATAGATGCCGTACCTGATATCACCAATAATCAGATACAAATCATTACCATTTCGCCCACTTTGGCAACACTAGAAGTGGAGCAATTCATTACCACACCTGTTGAGTTGGCGTTGCAAAATATTCAACAACTCGTAGAGATACGTTCTATTTCTCGCTTTGGTTTGTCTGTTGTGACAGTAGTTTTTGAGGAAGATATGGACGTTTATCTAGCCCGCCAATTGGTAGGTGAATATTTAAAAGAAGCTGAAGATGATATTCCTGACGGTTTGGGAACACCTGAAATGGCTCCCATTTCTACGGGCTTGGGAGAGATTTATCAATATGTAATTCGACCAGAGAAGGGCTATGAGGATAAGTATTCTCCAATGGAACTGCGGAGCATTCAGGATTGGATTGTCAAACGCCAATTGTCAGGTATCGAGGGAGTTGTCGAGATCAATACAATGGGCGGTTTTCTCAAACAATATGAAGTGGCAGTCGATCCCAATTTACTCAAGTCGGTAGGCATCAGTATTACCGATATTTTGACCGCTTTAGAAAATAGCAATGAAAATACAGGTGGTGCATATATTGAGAAAAATCCGAATACTTATTATATCCGAACCAATGGCATCGCCCGTTCTTTGACCGACTTGGAAAATATTGTTGTGGATGTCCGCAATGGCAGACCAATTTTAGTTAAAGATGTCGCTACTGTTCAATTTGGCAAAGCCCCTCGATATGGTGCATTAGTACGGGATGGAGAAGAAGCCGTAGGCGGTCGGGTGATGATGCTAAAAGGGGCAAACTCTGCGGCTGTAACTGAACGAGTAAAAGAACGGGTAAAGCAAATTAAAAAATCATTGCCCGAAGGCGTGATTATCGAGCCTTACTTAGTCAGAGATAAACTGGTTTCTACGGCAATTGGAACGGTCAAAACCAATCTCCTTGAAGGGGGCTTGATTGTTATTTTCATTTTGGTGCTGATGCTCGGCAATTGGAGAGCAGGGCTTATAGTGGCTTCGGTCATTCCACTTTCTATGTTATTTGCTGTTTCTATGATGAATATGCTGGGCATATCCGCCAATCTAATGAGTTTGGGAGCAATTGATTTTGGTCTAATAGTAGATGGTGCAGTTATTATTGTAGAGGCAATAGTTCACCGATTACAGGTCAATTTTGCGGGTCAAAAATTGACAATTGCCCAAATGAATAATGAAGTCAAAACGGCTGCCCAAAAAATTCGTAGTTCAGCAGCTTTTGGGGAAATAATTATTCTAATGGTTTATATTCCAATTCTTGCTTTGGTCGGTATTGAGGGCAAAATGTTCAAACCAATGGCACAAACAGTAATGCTGGCAATCGGGGGTGCTTTAATCCTTTCTCTGACCTATATACCAATGATGTCTGCCCTGTTTCTCAATAAAAAGATTACCAATAAGAAAACAATTGCTGACCGTATCATTGCTTTTTTCCAAAGACTTTACACACCCGTTTTGAATTTGGCTTTACGATTCAAAGCGTTTTTTGTTTTGGTAACAATTATTTTGTTTACCATTAGCTTGTTTGTATTCAGTCGAATGGGGGGGGAGTTTATACCAACATTGGAAGAAGGTGATTTAGCTATGCAGCAAATTTTACCTGCTGGTACTTCACTTTCCCAAAGTGTTGAAATCGCATCCATTATTCAGAAAAAACTACTTAAAGATTTTCCTGAAATAGAGGATGTGGTCGTCAATATCGGTGCAGCCGAAATTCCTACTGACCCTATGCCCGTTGAGATTGGCGATTATGTTTTAGTAATGAAACCTAAAAGTGAATGGACATCTGCAAGTAGTCGAAAGGAGATGTTTGAAAAAATTGAAAAATCGTTGAGTGTTATTCCTGGAGTCGGTTACGAATTTTCCCAACCTATCCAGTTACGTTTTAATGAACTAATGACAGGTTCAAAAGCAGACATTGCTATTAAGTTGTACGGAGAGGATTTAGATTTGCTCTATAATAAAGCCAAAGAAGCCGAAAGTATTATTACAAAAATTGGCGGTGTGGGAACGGTCAATGTGGAGCAAACTATCGGGATGCCGCAAATTATTATCAATTTCAAATATGATAAAATGGCGCAGTATGGTTTGCAGGTCAAAGAGGTCAATCAAGTGGTCAGAAGTGCCTTCGCAGGTGAAAGTGCAGGGGTGATTTATGAGGGCGAAAAGCGTTTTGATTTGGTAGTACGGTTGGACGAAAAATACCGCAATGGCATAGCTGATGTGCAAAACCTCTACATCACTTTAGATAATGGAGCGCAAGTACCTTTACAAACAGTCGCTAATGTAGAACTAATAGACGCACCTATGCAAATTTCTAGAGAGAATACAAACCGCCGAATAGTAATTGGGGCTAATGTGGGTGATACAGATGTAGAAACATTGGTCAGCAAAATTCAAAAAGAATTAGATTTAAAAATAGAAATCCCTGCTGGCTATTACTTCACTTACGGTGGTCAGTTTGAAAACCTGCAAGCTGCCAATGCTCGTTTAATGGTAGCTGTACCAATTGCCCTTGCACTGATATTTATTATGCTCTACTTCACCTTTGGCAGTATCTCACAGGCTCTTTTGATTTTTACAGCTATTCCACTTTCCGCTATTGGTGGTATCTGGGCTTTGGAGCTTCGAGGAATGCCGTTTAGTATTTCCGCAGGTATTGGTTTTATCGCACTTTTTGGTGTAGCAGTTCTAAATGGAATTGTCCTCATTGGTTATTTTAATCAATTAAAAAAGGAAGGTGTTACCAATATCAGGGAGCGCATCATCAAAGGTACAAGTGTTCGTTTGCGTCCTGTTTTATTAACAGCTTCGGTCGCTTCATTAGGCTTTTTGCCAATGGCTCTTTCTACTTCTGGTGGTGCAGAAGTGCAACGACCTCTGGCAACGGTTGTGATTGGCGGATTGATAACAGCCACCTTTTTAACCTTAGTCGTACTCCCGATTTTATATAGCTGGCTGGCGAAATGGCAGGAGCGCAAGGGAGGACGGACAACAACTGCAAGTGCATCTCTAATCATTCTGCCTTTACTATTTTTCAGTCTGTCTGTCGAAGCACAACAACGACCCGTAACAATGGATGAAGCAGTAGAAATGGCTGTCCAAAATCACCCTGTCATTCGAGCAACAGATTTACAAATTCAGCAAAGTGAAAGTTTAAAAGACTTGCCTTACTCACTTGGAGATACAGAAATCAGCTATCAGGGTGATGGGCTATTTAGAGAAAACGGACAACGGGTTAATCAAATCGGAGTAGTACAAAACATTCCCAACCCTGCATCAGTCAAAGCACAAAATGTTTTGCAAAATGAAATTGTTAAACAAAGCTATTTGGGTAAGGAACTGACCAAAAGAGAATTGATTTTAGAGGTCAAGCAAACCTATCTCGATTTACAGCAACGTAAGGAATTACGGCAAATCTACAAACAATTGTTACAGACCTACGAACAGTATCTCCAAATGGCAACAGTACGGGTAGATATTGGTGCAGCTAATAATATTGAAAAACTGACTATTCAATCCGCTTTGAGTGAATATCGCTTATTGCTTAATCAATCCATTTTGGAAATTGAAAATCTGGAAAAACAATTAGTCAATCTTTTAAATACAGACCAGTCCGTTACTTCAACAGACAGCTTGACAATGATGGCTTTTGAATCAAGGGATAGCCTGAACAATTTACAGATACAAATTGCCAGTCAGGATATTTTAATTGAACAGGCAAATATTGAACTATTGAAAACAGATTTAAAACCTGATTTTAATATTGGTTACTCAACCCAAAATTACTTTGAGGGCGGTTGGCTTCACGGTTTACAGGCAGGAATAGATATTCCTCTTTTTAAGAAGCAAAACAAACAAAAAGTGAAAGCTCAAAAATTACAAATTGAGGTAGCCCAAATCAAACTTGATGTAAAAAAACAAAGGCTCAACCAAGAGTTATTGGCAATCGAAAATGTCATTTATTTGTACAATTCTGGTGTAAATCATTATCAGGAACAACTGGAAAATATCAATCCTGAAATCATACGAATATCCAAACTCAATTATGAAGCTGGGGAAATCTCCTACCTCGAATTGCTGAATACCTTAAATATTTCTTCCAAAAATCAAATTAGTTATTTGGAGCAGGTGTTAGCATACAATAAAGCGGTAGTGCTTCACCAATTTTTTACAAACTAACAACCGATCATAAAATGAAAAAGATCAAATCATATATCATCTTGTTTTTTAGTGTAGCACTAATTTCCACCTTTCTTGCTTGTGGTCACAGTCACTCTGATGGACACAATCACAACCATTCACACGGAAATGAACAGCATAGTGAAGGCGATGGTCATGGACACGGACATGGCGAAGAACACGAAGAAGGAGAAATTCATCTAACTAAAGAGCAAATTGAAACCATGAAAATTCAGTTTGGCGATTTCTCCCAAGTTAAAATAAATGACTTTGTTAAAGCAACAGGAACACTTGACTTACCACCTAATGCCTATGCTTCAGTAAGTGCAAGAGCAGATGGATTTATAAAAGGAAGTAAAAAATATGTAGATGGTAACTATATTAAGGAAGGGGCAATTATTGGTTATCTAGAAAATCCTGAATTTATTCAAAAACAACAAAACTACCTTGAAGTACAATCAGAGCTAGCTTTTTTAAATCAAGAATTAGCTCGACAGCAAAAATTGGTAACTGCGAATGCAGGAGTGGAAAAGAATCTGCAAAAATTGCAATCAGAAGTGAATGTAAAAACAGTTACACTAAAAGGTATAGCCAAACAATTAGCTTATCTCGGCTTCAATACTACTAATTTGACACCTGATAATATCACCGAACGCATTGTTATTATTTCGCCCGTGTCTGGTTATATTACATCTGTAAGTATGCACAATGGAATGTATGTTACACCACAAATAGAACTAATCGAAATAGTCAATGAAAACCATCTGCATTTAGAATTAGACATATTTGAAAAAGACATTGCCATTATCAAAGAAGGTCAGAGAATAAGCTATAATGTTCCTGCAATGAGTAATGATGTTTATGAAGGAGAAGTTCATATTGTTGGTAAAGAATTCAATACCGAAAATAAAACCGTTCGTATTTACGGGCATTTAGGAAAAGAGCGTCCAAAATTTATTAAAGACCTTTTTGTTGAAGCTAAAATTTGGTTGAATGACCAAACTGTTCAGGCACTTCCAGAAAAAGTAATTATCAAAGATGGGACTTTCTCTTATATTTATGTTGCTAATGACCAAGTTAATAATGATGAGTTGAAATTTGAGGCAATCAGAGTGCTAGAAGGTACAACTGATAATGGTTTTACTTCTGTAAAATTGATTGACACAATACCTGACGGGATGAAAATCGTGACTAAGGGAGCATATTATGTTTTTGCTCAATCGAAGGCTGGAGAGTTATCACATGAACATTAATAAACCTTTTTTACAATGGAGAAAGCACATAAAATTTTAGAACAAAAAGCTGTCCGAATCACACCAATGCGACAGATTATATTGGAATACTTCTTACAAAACAATGGAACATTCGGTTTGATAGAATTAGAAAATACTTTTCCAAAATCTGATAGAATCACCATATATCGAACCCTTAAAACATTTGAGGAAAAAAGTATTTTACATGGGATCAAGAATGGAACAGGAGAAGTGAAATATGCGTTATGTGACGAACATTGCACACCAATTCACCATATTGACAAACATCCGCATTTCCAATGTGAACAATGCAAAAAGATAACCTGTATTAATAGTTTGGTCATTCCAGAAATGGAACTTCCTAAAGGTTATATTCAAAAAGAAATGACTATCCTGATAAAAGGTATATGCCCTGATTGTCAGGAATAAGTTTGCAATTTCATTGCATTGATAATCCCGTTAATTTTATAGAAAAAACAATGAAAACAGGAGTCTATTTATTCTTTTTTTTACTGGTTTATTTCTTCTTTGTTTTTTTTCTAAGATCTTATCTGCTGTGGAAAAGAACAGGGATAAACCCTTTGACCTTCAATACATCAGATGATGCTCATAGCTATAATGGGAAGGTGTTTGCCTTCATTTCCTTGTTGGAATTTGTAGTGGTACTCATTTATGCCTTTAAAAACGAATGGTATCAATACCTCTTGCCATTTTGGTATCTGGAACATGATTATTTGAAATATATCGGTTGGGGCTTATTAGTACTATCTCTCATTTTGGTTTGGGTGGCTCAATCTCAAATGGCAAATTCTTGGCGCGTTGGCATTGATGAGAATAACAAAACTGAACTCATAACAAATGGCTTGTTTTCCATTTCGAGAAATCCTGTTTTTCTAGGTATTATGATTGCCAATATTGGTCTGTTTTTTATCATTCCGAATGCGTTTACTCTGCTTATCATTTCGCTTTCAACAACTAGTATCAATACACAAATAAGATTAGAGGAAGACTTTTTAAAGAGTAGCCACGGAGAAGTCTATCGAGACTATCTAAAACGTGTTAGACGGTGGCTATAATTTGTTAATTTTATAAAATGAATTTTAAAGAATCAATAATTGGCAGTTCAATTGCTTTTTTAATAGCCACCAGTTGTTGCTGGTTGCCTACACTTATCATAGGGCTTGGTAGTGCAAGTAGTCTTTTAGCCTTTGTGAATGGCTTAGAGGAATTCAGCGGAATTTTTATGCTGTTGGGTATCATATTATTCTTATATGGTGGTTTTCAATTTTATAAAAAAAATGTAATGAAAAAATCAACACAAGTAGAATTAGAATCTACTATTACTTGTCCTAATTGCGGATTTCAAAAGAAGGATACTATGCCCACTAATGCTTGCCAATTCTTTTATGAATGTGAAAGTTGTAAAACCTTATTAAAGCCCAAAGAGGGTGACTGTTGTGTTTATTGTAGCTATGGAACAATAGCTTGTCCACCTATTCAATTAAATCAAAATTGTTGCTAATGAGATTCCAAGCAAAAACGATTAGGACTTTTATTGGAGCTAAGAATTATGAAGAGTCCAGAAGGTTCTATCAGGAATTAGGATTCGAGGAAGTTGTACTTTCTCCAAAAATGTCTCTTTTCAAAGTCAATGAAAATCTGGGATTTTACCTTCAAAAATATTATGTTAAAAAATGGTGTGACAACTCAATGGTTTTTCTCGAAGTAGACAATGTAGATAAATGCTGGGAAACACTTGAGGGAAAAGGATTACAAGACAAATACAAGTATGTTCGATTTACACCGATAAAAGAATTTGACTGGGGTAGGGAATTTTTTATGCATGATCCGTCTGGCATTTTGGACAGTTTGATGATTGAAAGATGAAAGAAAAAAACCACATACACATCTACGATAAAAACGGCAATATAATCTGCTGTTCATTAGAAGAAAAAATAGATGCAAAAACGCCTCCGCCGATTGCAAAAGAAAAAGACCAACATCACGAAGATGACGGACACAATCATTCGCACGACCACAGCCATGAAGGAGGTTTGGGGTGGAAAGCCTATCTATCTGCCCTGATTAGTTTGGTCTTATTGCTTTCAGGATTAGCAGTTGAGCATTTACAGGAAGCCTCCTTTTTTAAAGGTTGGATAAAAATTGTTTGGTACACATTGGCTTACATTCCCGTAGGTTTTCCAGTTATCAAAGAAGCATGGGAAGCCCTGCATAAAGGTGAAGTATTTACCGAGTTTTTCCTGATGTCTATTGCCACTATTGGCGCATTTGCCATTGGAGAATACCCCGAAGGTGTGGCGGTGATGTTGTTCTATGCCATTGGAGAATTATTCCAAACGATTGCGGTCAAAAGAGTCAAAAACAACATCAAAGCCTTATTGGATGTCCGACCCAATACTGCTACTGTTTTGCGAAATGGAAACTACGGAACTGTTGACCCCGAAATGGTAGAAATCGGTGAAACTATACAGGTAAAAGTCGGTGAGAAAATTCCATTAGATGGTATTCTCCTTTCGGAAAAAGCTGCCCTCAACACCGCAGCCCTTACAGGTGAAAGTAAACCACAAAACGCTTTACGGGGCGAAAAAGTAATGGCTGGTTCTATTAATCTGGATGGGGTTATTGAACTGAAAGTAGAGAAATTATTTCATGATAGTTCCATTGCTCGTATTCTTGATTTAGTTCAAAATGCCACTTCTCGCAAATCCAAGACAGAACTACTCATCAGGCGATTGGCAAAAATATATACACCGATTGTTGTCTATTTGGCGATTGCTATTTGTGTTTTACCCTACTTTTTTATTTCCGATTATGTTTTTACAGATTGGCTGTATAGAGCTTTAATTTTCTTGGTTATCTCTTGTCCGTGTGCCTTAGTCATTTCTATTCCATTGGGTTATTTCGGTGGTTTGGGAGCAGCTTCCAGAAAGGGATTATTATTTAAAGGAGCAACCTATCTTGACCAACTGACCAAAGTAAATACATTGGTCATCGACAAAACGGGAACTGTCACTAAAGGCGTTTTTAAAATCAAAGATATAGTTGTCAAAGGGGATTACAGCGAAACAGAATTTATGAACCTCCTGATGGCAATAGAAGCTAAATCCACTCACCCAATTGCCAAAGCCATTTTGGAGTATAATACAGAAAGTAACCTCCCCGAAGCTACCAACATTCAGGAAATTGCAGGAAAAGGGTTAAAGGGTGAAGTAGCTGGTAAAACAATGACAGTAGGCAATAAGAAGCTGATGGAGCAATTTAATATTCTTGTTCCCTCCGAAACGGACAGCATTGTAGAGACCATTGTCGTGGTTGGAATTGATGGCTCATTTGCAGGATATGTGACCATTGCCGATGAACTAAAAGCAGATGCCAAAGACAGTATTCAACAACTCCGCAAAGCAGGTATTAAAACCTTAATGATGCTGTCGGGTGACAAAAATTCTATCACCCAAAAAGTAGCTGATGAATTAGGGATTGAAAATGCCAAAGGAGGCTTACTTCCTGAAGATAAACTAAACGAAGTCAAAAAGATAAAACAAGATCCCACCAAAATTGTTGCCTTTGTTGGCGATGGCATCAATGATGCACCCGTACTGGCTGCAAGTGATGTCGCCATTGCAATGGGTGGTTTAGGAAGTGATGTTGCTATTGAAACGGCAGATGTGGTTATTCAAACTGACCAACCTTCCAAAATTGCCACAGGTATCAAAATTGGAAAATCCACTCAACGTATAATTTGGCAAAATATCGCCTTGGCTTTTGGGGTAAAAATCATTGTGCTTATTCTTGGTACAGGGGGCTTAGCTACCATGTGGGAAGCCGTTTTTGCGGATGTAGGGGTGGCTTTGTTGGCTATCTTGAATGCGGTGAGGTTGCAACGGATGTTTTAGAATTACTATGAATATCTATCTCTTTTCCCAACCTTCACCCCTTGCTCTCTAAGGTAGTTGTACAAAGTAGGCTTAGAACAACCAACCCGTTTACAAATATCCAAAATCGAAAGCTCCTCAGCCCCACGTTTTTTATAAAGCATTGCAGCAAACTCCGCTTTACTCTTTGCCTCTTTAGATAGACCTTTAGGACGACCACCAACCCTGCCTCTTGCTCTGGCAGCATTCAAACCAGCTTTGGTTCGCTCTCGAATCGTGTCACGCTCAAACTCTGCAAGACAGGCAAAAATGTTGAAGATTAATTTTCCGTGTGAGGTAGTGGTATCAATCGGGTCATTGATGCTTTTTAAGCCAACACCCATTTCATTGAATTTGGAGACCAGTTCAATGAGGTCTTTGAGAGAGCGTCCCAAGCGATCCAGTTTCCAGATGATGACCACATCCCCTTCTCGAAGATGCTCTATCATTTTCAATAATTGAGGGCGGTCTTTTTTTGCACCGCTTACTTTTTCTGTAAAAATATCCTTAGATTTACAACCTTCCTTTTTGAGTGCATCAACTTGAAGGTTCAGTTTTTGTTCTTTGGTAGAGACACGAGCGTAGCCTATTTTCTTCATACCCAAAGTTAAGCAAACTCAACGCATGTTGTCAAATTTAACTTTGATTTGTTTAACCAGTTTTTTTAACTGGTTTGAAGTAGTAAACTCGTTGGGCGAAAAAGGAAATCAAAATTTAGAAGTAACGGGCGTTTTTTTTAACCAATCACAAATGTTAAAATGTGAAACATTTACCCTGTTTGTTTAGCTAGAAATTCAATTGGTAAGATACACGAAGTTAGACAATAAAACTCAAACTTACAAAACACATTGTATTATTTTCGATGTGTCCAGTTTTCGCACATATCCTGAAAGTACCTTGTTTTAATTTTTCAGGAGACTTAACCAAACCTTCATTTCAGAAGCTGAATTAAACTTTTTTTGCATTTATTCAGTTTAATAAATACCTTTGTAGGTAAGAAGACTTAAAAATTCCTATCAAAGAGGGACGAATTATAGCTGATTTTTTTAATCATAAGTGTATGTGATTTATCCTAAATGTACTGTGTGTGCATCTCTCATAGGTTGCTTCTTTTACAAAAGAGGTCTTTGATCAGTAAGATTAGAGACCTCTTTTTTTATGTCAAAAATGAGTCACAAAACCAATATGGAATATGATGTTTACATTGATGAAAGTGGTGATCTTGGTTGGAAATTAGAGAATGAATATCGAAAAGATGGATCAAGCAATTTTTTCACAATAGCTTACATCATTTTACCAACCGAAAAGGAAAAACACATAGGACGTGTCATCAAAAAATTTCACGAAGACAGAGGAGGAAGTGACAAAGAGATTAAAGCTACTCAGATTAGAAAAGGACGTGCCAAAAGCCTATCAAAAAGAATAGCTGCTTTTTTAGATAGACATAATGATATAGTAATTGGCTCTGTAACGATCAATAAAAGAAAAATACCTCCAAAGTTAGCAAATACAGATCACCAAAACATCTTATACAATTACATGCTTCAAAGGGGTATCTGTTCCCATATAGCCCACTTAGCCAAAGTCAATATTGTGCCAGATAAAAGAAGTGTTCCCAATGGCAGTCAAAATAGTTGTGCCGAATTATTGAGGAGTAGATTGTGGATAGACTTACAATCTGATATTGATATAAATTATACCCCCAAAGAAAGTCATACTACTAAAGGCTTGATGTTTATAGATTGGATAGCCAATTTTGTTTGGCGAAACTATGAAAACCAATTTGAAGATGCCTATAAAATATTGAGCAGACATCTACAAGAAGATAACTTGTTTTTCTAGCATCAAACACATTAAATTATTTTATATGTGACAATTCATTACACATATCCCGAAAGCCCTCTATTAAACAAAAGGGGAAAATGTTTCACATTTTAACATTTGTAGTACAAAGTAATTTCCAAGAACATCATTCAACCTTCTTAAACAAAAGGATAAAAAGTCCCACATTTTAACACTTTCTTATTTACTGCCAAAACCAAAAGATCCATATAAATTCAATCATCACAAAAAACCGCCTGAACTCCATCAGAACGGTTTTACTCCCCTACTCTACCTCATTCCAACAATTCGGGGATCAACTCTTTTGTCAAATCCCAAAAATTTGGGGTTTCAGTCAGAGTAATATTTTGAGCATTGACCCTGCGGACAAACTGCTGATAGGCTTCTATGCTGTAATTCTCTGCCAATGCCAACAGATTCCAGTAAACAGGATGAACATATTGCTCTTTTTCTACCCACTCACTAGGAATATTGGAATAGGCTGTAATTTTCCAACTAGGATTCACAGCACCAGAAAACAGATCAGGGTATTGCTTTTGCCACCAGTCGAGTTGAAGATGAATTTTGATGTAGAGCTTATCTTGATTGAGTAGTGAGCCAAGTTCAACTTGGGCATTATCAGTAAATGATGGGATTGCTGCTTGAAAGGTGATGTTTGCTTTCATCAAGTCCGCACCATTAAAGGCTAGTGTTTTAATACCAATAGACATTTCAATAAAATTTTATTTCTCTATTGATACTTGGTTTTGTTATCTAGTCAAATAATAACTATAAGAATACTAGAACATAACTTTTTAGCCAATCCTACCCCATAAGACAACTCAATATAGTACAATTAGGATTTAATATTAAAAAAATCCAAATAAAATATTAATTTTATATATTAGTTTTATTTTTTATAAAAATTTCGATCCTTGCAAAAACTATTTCCTATACTTTTTATAAGCATGCTTTTTTACACCTCAAATGGTTATTCTCAAAGTAAGCCTGCCGATATTGAATTATCAAAACTTTCAGAAAAATCACTTGTTGAACGCCTAAAATTTGTTGCACAAAAGTTAAAAGATTATGAACGTTTTGATTGGTCTTATTTAGAATCAACACTACTAAAAGATTTAGATACAGTTGCTATTTTAACGGAGCAAGATTATTTCTCCTTTGCACAATTTTATTTTGCGACCTATAACTATATAGTAATTCATTATTTAGATAAAAAGGGAGTAGAATTTTTCTACCAATTAGAACCTATCATTATTAAACAGACAGAAGAAACAAAATGGCGCATTCCAAATGAAAACACCTTTTTCGATGGCATTATGTATCTGTATCTTCTCCAAGAACGATATGATAATGTACTCGAAGCCGTAGAGCTTCATTACGAACAACATAATAGAAACCCACGAAAAAACCCCAATGCTTATATTTTTGCATCAGTAATTGAATCTCTTTATAGAAATAATGAAAAAGCAAGGCAATGGTATAATGTAGCTTACAATTCATATATCAACCCACAAGATGTGGCATTTTTAAAAGAAGTAGATGAGCTATTGAAACATAATGAAAACATAAATAGATCACAAAAAAGAAGTTATGACTATGGTGCTAATATTGGTTCCGCTTTTAGAATGGTATTTAATGTGGCAAGAATAGTAACTATGGCAAAAATTGCATCAGATGCCACAGGTAGCTTTTTAAATGATCTATCAAAATAAAAAAGTATGAGAATTATTATAACAGTTTTATTATTATTCTCTATAACAGTCTGTTTGGCACAAAAAACTGCAGAACACAAAAGATTGATGAATATTGATGGTTGGGAAGAAACATATGAGAATGAATTTCAAAGTATGCCAGAAGATATTAGACAAATTGCTTATTCCCAAGAAGAAATAAGATTCATATTGTTTATTCACTATATGTATGATTTGGGGGCAAACAGAACAAAAGCAAAAAACTATATACCTATTTTAGAATTTAAAGAAATTGAAAAATCACTTGATAAAAAGCCAGATTGTAGAAATCTGAAAAATATTATTTCTCAACCTTACTCTTTTCATTTATTTCTTTACAGAGATTATTGTAATCAGGGTAATTGTGACAAAAAGTACAAAAAAAGAATTGACAAATATTTTGAATGTGCAGGTATCTTAGAAGATGGAACAAATACAAACGGTTTTTTGAATTCTGAATGGACTAACATATACGATTTATTTGTGAAATACAAAGAAGTACTTAATGGTGATAGAGATCTCAAATATTTCTTAAACGATTATGACATAAGAGATATAGTCAAAAATAACACAGCACTTCCAAGTCCAAATACAACAACTTATTTTTCTAATATATTTGATTATTATTCTCATAAAGAAGATTTGATTAAAGAAGATTTGATTAAACTAGATATGAGACAATCTCGGGAACAAAACAGCGAACTAAATAGTTTAGCCTCAAATTCTTATCATGCCTATCTTGATGAGAATGCAAAGTTTCTTAGAGAACAATATGACAGAGCTGTATTTATTGATTTACTAATTGATCTGGAGTTTAGATACCATTTTAAAAATGCCTTTAAAACAAATGCATATATGCCTTTCGAAATGTTGAAAAATACATTGAAACATAAACACTATCCATATATGATTTATAATTTGCTTACAATAAGAGATTTTAATTTAAAACAAACTCCAGTAATGTTAGCAGTATACTACTACATAGCAACGAAAGAAGCAAATGACCCCAATACTCCCTACAGTTTAAAGGCACATCAAACTATTAGATTAATAGAAAAACTTATAGAAAATAAAGAAAAAGATGAAAAACAAAAATTTAACCATAAAATAGAAAAAGCTACTAAGAATAACACTTTTTTTACAATAGAAGACGTAATAACTAAACCTGAATTATTACTGCGAAATTTAAATAAATATAACCCCACATTCTTTAGTAAATTACTCACAAATCATTATGACTGTAAAAAAGTAGAAAGAGAAACATTGCGATGGTATCACACACAATTAGAAGTAGAACAAGAAAAGTTAGACCAAAACAAACCAAAATATGAAGGAAATCCCTTTACAAATATTAAAGAGCCACAAAAAAAAGAAATAAGTAAGTCCGAAAAAGCATACAAAAGCCACCTAAATCAAGTCAAAAAATGCAAGGAGGCTATTGATAAAGAAAGAGCAAATATTGACACTGTCTCATTAGTGAATTTAAAACTTAAGTATCCATTAGAGGTTTATGCTTTTATAAAAAATGTAACAAAACAACGACAAATAATCTTAGATGTTTGGATTACTCCAGATAGAGAACAAGAATTGAGATTACCAAGTGATAATTACTATAATAAACTAATAACTACGAACAGTATAGAAGATGATATAGTAAAAATATATCCCTATGATATAAAACATCATATCAGAGTAAAACTTTATCCTGATATTAATTTGGGAGAACTGCTCTGTGAAAAAGCACGTTATGGATATGGACCTAAAACAGAAAAGATAGTCTTAAAGACTATTCCAAATTTTGAAATAACAATATTTAATATTAGTAATGGAGCTATTTATTACACGCATAACAAACCTGACTTTTTTAATATTGAAAATTTAGAAAAACTAATAAGAGAGTCCATTGAAGCATATAATGTGGGAGAAATCATAAGTCTAAAAATTACTGATATTAAAACAATTAAACCACCCACTGTAAAAGGCAAGTATTATGAACCCAAATCACGAATTAATCTTGGCAAGTTTAAATAATTCCATTGAGAAAAGTTATATTAATAATATGGATTTTGGGAACAGTCTATTTACTATATAGCCTGTATATTAATAGGCATCTCAGTGATATATATACTACTGACAACATCGAAGATACATTAAAAAAAGAAGGTTCTTTTGTTAAAAACATACCATTTGGTGAATCAATAATAAGTATATATCAATACAACGAAAAAGAAATTATATATGTACCTATCCAATCTGTAAGAAAACAAATCATCATAAGTAAGACAGAACAAGATAAATTAACCAATACTGTAGAACAATCACTTTCAAGTCAAAAAAAGCATATATCAGCACAAGAAAGACTTATAAAAATTAATACAGAAGAACTAATCTTACAAAAAGATAGACTCTCCGAATTAGTGAATATAAAAAATAGTTTTACATACAAAAGAGAGCTAATAAAAGCTCGAATAGAAAGTGAAGAAAAATCTGTCGAATTTAATAGAAAACACATTAAAGAATATCCTTCAAAAATAAAAAAAATAAAAAAGGAAAGAGAAATCAGTATTGATAAAATAAATGAAGAACGGCTAAAAAACACTTGGGCTATGAAGCGTTATAGTCCACTGGAATGGCAATTTTTTTGGAAACAAGTTACCAAAAGCAAATACAAAGAAGCAGAAAAATTTCATCAAAATTGTCAAAAAGGGCTATCAAAAAATTTAGAAAAAATAGAAAGCTACAAATCTGATTTAGAAACATTATACACAGACTCTCTTGGTATAGAAAAAAATATAACTGATTTTGAATCCAAAATCAAGATACTAAAACAACAAAATGAAAATATTTATGGTGATATAGAAAACACTAAAAACACCATTACTCGAAATAAAAAAGATTTTTTTAGTACTCAATTACAATCAACAGCAGACAGTTTAGGTCAAGGATGGAAATGCGATTTATACGAATTTAAAAATGAATTTTGTTTAATGTCAAAAACAATTTATTGCATTGAGCAAAATCCATCTTTCACAGAAAAAAAAGCCCTCATAAGAGAAATTAAAAAGAGTGCTGATATTAGTCTTAGTGAAATAAGAGCTAAAAAGCGATGTGATAAAAGTTTCACAACACAAGCTGAACAACAAGAGTTGATCTTAAAGCAGGTAAAAAAATCTGTAAGTGATAAAGCAAGAAATAACTTCATCTATCAGAAAGATGATTCAATTATCTTTGATATATCTTATAATCAAATACCTAGTGACACTACATATTTAAGCTCTATATACATAAGTAGTCTATGGGGATTTATAAGCTATGTAATACTATCATTTATTTGTTTTATTTATTCCCGCCTACTCTTAGCTATAGCTGACTGGAAAAAAAAAGGTAAAAAGGAAATGTTGCAAATAATTGGCACACATCGAAAAACCATGCGCCAAGGAGCTGCAATATTTATTATCACTATTAGTATATGTTGCATATTTCAAAGTGGGATTCTTCCTAGCTTATGGGATAATGTAGTAGTTTTATTTGAAAATCACACAGACAGTACAAAAACTAAGGAAAATATATTTAGAATAATTGCTAATATATTATGGAAAATAATGATAGAAGTCGGCAATTTTTTAAAAGAACTAAATTCAGTTTTTTCTTCCTTAATTGCTGAGAGGTTCTACGAATTTAGTGAAGGTCAAACAGGAAATCGTTTACTTGTTTATGGAGATTATGATTTAACAAAAATATTTAACTCGCGCAGTCCAATACAAAATATTCTTTTTCCTGTATTCTATATAATAGCATTCTCTCTGATATATTTCATAGGTAAACCCATTTTGAAAATAACCCTTACATTGACAAGACCAGTTGCTTTGGTTATTTATGAGTTACTTTTGGGTAACAATAAAATGACCTCATCTCAAAACAAAAGCATTCAATATAGAGTTATTCGATTTATAGCTATAATGTTTGGATTAGTTAAAGAACCTGATACCAGTTATGGTTCAGCACGAATAGCTAAAAAATCAGAGATGCGAGAAGTCATCAATAAAAAGCACAAAGGACTGTTAATTGATGGGGAAAAAGGCAGACTGACAATAGACCAGTCAAATAGTCATTTGATGGTTATTGCTCCTACAGGACAGGGCAAAACTACTCGATACATTCTTCCCAATTTGCTTTCAACAACTTCTGAAAGTGAGCAGTCATTTGTCGTGACAGATGTAAAAGGTGAAATTTTTAAAATAGCCCATAAGCACCTACAAGAATGTGGTTATGAATGCAGAGTTATTCATTTTGGGGGCGACACATCCCACCATTACAACCCACTCAAAAGAGCCAAAACCGATGAAGATATTGCAATGATTGGAGAAACCATTGTCAGTATTGGGGTGAAAGGATCAGCAGAAAATGCACAATTTTGGAACAATAGCGCAAGTGGTTTAATCATTGGACTGATACAAGTTTTAAAAAACTATCTCCCCTTTGATCCAGACTCAGACGATGGTATTGTAACAGTTGCCTCTATTCAGAAAAGAACCGATTTAACAGAGGAACAGATACAAGAAAAAATAGCAGAAAATGAGCATTACTGTACGTTTGAAAATCTTTTAAAGCTATTAAAAAACCTGACACACAGAAAAGAGGAAGTCAAACAGTTTATAGAAGATTATGCCCCAAATGAAAAAGTAGAAGATAGTATTTTCTCCCTTATCTATGCTCCTGATGAACAAGCAGGGGGCTTTATATCCACAGCCCTGGCATCATTAAAGGGTATCAATTATTCAAAAGCTGGAAAACTCACTGCAAAAGACACCATCAACTTTGAGGATTTACGAAGTCTTGATAAAAAAGTGGCTCTGTTTGTACGCACAGATGCACTCAACCCTGAAAACTATAAGTTTATTCAAACGCTACTCTACAAACAAATTTTTGATTATTGTAATACTACAGGAAATGAGGCACAAAATGAGAATCTAGAGCAGCGTTCAATTCAGTTTTTATTAGATGAGTTCGGTAATTTAGGAAGACTCCCCAACTTCCAAAACTTGACCTCTGTAATACGATCGGCTGGCTGCTCGCTCTCAGTTATTATTCAAGACTATAATCAGCTCCAAGAAACGTATGGCAAAGATGGATCAAATATCATCTTTACCAATTTGAATAATAAAATCCTGTTGGGAGGGGTATCAAATACTGAATTACTTAAAATATTTTCCACTCTATTAGGTAAGCAAACCATTTCAAAACCATCAAGAGATGGCGAAAAGACTGGTGAGAAAATGGCTCGTGATTTGCGAACACCTGATGAGTTGAGAACATTACCAGAAGGAAAAGGCATTATGATTTCGGGAAATGAGTTAGCAATGGAAATATATATGAGTGCTTACTACAAACACAAACAATACAATGCAAGAGCGAATGAAGAAGCACCAACATACAGTGAGCAGGTTATGGGCTATGATGTAAATGCGACTACTCCTTATGAGATTGTCATTCGGGAACTAGAAGAATAATTGACATCTTTTTTGGAAAGGGTTATATTCAGTAAGTAAAAGTAATTATCAACCAATGAAAAGAATACTCAATGAAATTCGTTATCTAGTAAACTACTATATCCAAACACCCCTTCATTTACTTTATGAGAAAGATGATGAATTAAGAGAAATATCATTAGAAGCGAAAGCCAAAGGATACAAACAATTCAGAGCTGATGAAATCGAAGATGAACTCTGTGAAAAAAAGGCACAAAAAATGATACAGCTTGAAAAAGAAGTAGCACAACTAAGCCCATCAGAGAGAGCAGAAATAGACGCATTTTTATCATTGAGTCTTGCTGAAAAAAGAGCGCATATTCAAAAACACACAAACATAATTCAATAGATATAAACCAAAACCTTACAAGGTGGATAAAAAAAAGAGAAAGGAAATAGAAGCCTTTTTAAAGGTATATGCCAAACAACAAATGGCACAGCAAATTGAACGCAAGGGCAAAAATGCAACCATTGGTTATGTACCAAAAAAAAACTTTGGGCTTGCCATCTTTGATTTGCTCACCAATGAAAGAGGAAGGGCAAAAAATCGCTACATAAAAAGACAAATAAAAAACATCAAAGATGCCTGTAAACAAAATCCTACACGATGGCAAATGTGGGAGGAACGTATGTTGGATTACAAGGAAAATGAGCGAAAAAATCAGAAAAGACTAGAATACAAACGACAAAAATACCAGCGAGAAAGTGGCGCATCACAAAACAACGAGCCAGAAAAACCAACACTTTTTCAGAAACTCAAACAATCCCCTCAGCGAATTTTAAACTATTTCAGACCTAAAAAAGAAGTAAGCACTCCCCCACTCCAAGCTATACCAAACCAAAAAAAGAAAGCAGTACAGCCCAAAGCTGCCCCAAATCAACCTACACAAATGCAGATAAGCGAATGGAAAAAGACACGAAAAAATCCATTCCCAAGTCCTTTTGAGAGCCGAACACCTGATCGAAAAAAAGGACGAAAAAGATAAATTAGAACCTACGTTTTATCTGTTTTTTACGCTCATTGCCTCTTACTTTTTTCTGTCCTCTTTCTTTGGAAACAAGGCGTTTTATTTTCTGAAATAAGGTAGTTTCTTTTAAAAGGGTTTCATATCTGTACTTTCTTTTGCCAATCGTTACCCCTGTTGGTACTTCTCTTCTCTGGTAGGTTTGCACGCCATAACGATTCAAAAATCGCTCAACCTGTTTCAAATTTGCCGATGATTCAACTGCTCGAATAAGGGTGTCTTGCACCATTTCTCTTTCAGACAATGGTTTATCAAGCTGCTTCATCTGAGCCTTCCTGTTTTCTCTCTGCCAATGATCCCGATACTGCCCTTGCTTTAATTTTAGTTCTTTTACAGGAGATATTTGAGGGTATCTTTCACGCTGATATTGACGAGTAATTGTCTTGCATTCTTCAAACTCTTTGATGCTCATTCGCACCCTTTTGGCACTCCGTTGTTCATTGGGGCTTATCATCAAATGAACGTGAACGGCATCGGTATCAAAATGAGGACGAGCTAAAACGATGGCATTTTCAGCACGAGTATCAATGTATTTTTGAGTGATTTCTTCAAGCATATCACGAGTGACATTCTTTGCCACTTGTGGATCAAAGCTCAGCACTTCGTGATACATTGTAACCCCATTTTTACGCTGCTTGGTAAAGCGCATATTCTGGACAAATTCATCTGCAATATCAAGCAAAGATTTATCAAGATTCTCCTTATCCAAATCAGTTTCTATGCCGTGAAGAATTGAAAATTGTCGCTCATCTTCTCTGCCGTCTTTATCAGTAAAAATGTATCGAACAAGCTGATGATGACTCGCTGTTTTTCGGCTGAGGCTTTTAATGATCATCTTCTTTTTTTTCGGCTGTGGTCAAATAACTGAGAATGAGTTTGTCCACCTTTCGGAACTCGGAACGCAAATTTTCATACGGCACAACATCGCCATAGGAACGATTGGAGTGCATATTTTTGACTACTGAATTGATGTTGCGCCCGATGGCATTTAGCTCAAAAATGAGCTTGTCCAGTCCTTCATAACTTGGCATTATATAGCCACCACTTCCATAGGCTAAAGCAGCATCTAAGACATATCGAGACAGCTTCATATCTTTTTCGGCTGCTTGTTTTTCCAGCTCTTCAAAGTCTTTTTGGGAGGGATTTATGGTGATGCGCTTGCCTCTTTTTTCCTTGCTAAAGTGAGCAAGATACAGCTTCCTGTACTCTCCTTTTAGGCGTTCGATTTCTTCTGAAGGTGTTGAAGCATCAACCCCTTTTGACTTTAAAAACTCTTTCAGATTCTTGTATTTTTTCATCGCAAATTCTTTGCAAAGCAGGCAATTTTAGCTGGGAGTCAAGAGGGTGCTAAACCCCTTTTGCAAGATGCAATTTGGTGGCAAACACAATACGGTAGTATTTGTTGGCTGCCAATTTGCAATCTTGCTATTTCTAACACTCTCATATTTTCCCCGATTTCATTCATATTCAAACATTGCCAAAGTGTCAATACCCATTCCTACCCATACACCCCATTGTACCACAATTCAAACGCCCAATCATAGGACTAAAGCAGACAACAAAAAAGGTTTTCTCAGGCATACCACAAGAAAGATGGTCTCCCTCTTTTCCTTTCTTCACTAAAACCAGTTTACCATCAAATCACAGCATTTGAAAATTTGGTATTTGACCACGCACTTTTACCTATCCTTCTGAACAGATCAAAGTTAAACGTTCCAGCACCTTGTCCACAAAATCAGCCTCTACCCTATCGCCACTAAAACGAGCTTCACGCTCCACCCAATCTAAATTGCGAATGTGATCACTCAGAACAACTCCAAAAGTTTCGATTGAGTCAGGCAATGGAATTTCTCCTGCATACTGTTTGGCATTTTTAGTAATAGGGGCATTGACCATCATACCAGTTTTATCATTGTATTTGGTATTGGATAAAACCAGTACAGGACGCTCCCCTGCTTGTTCGTGTCCTTTGGTCGGATCAAGATTGATCCAAACAATATCTCCACGCTTGGGTACATACTCACTCATTGGCTTGTTTTATTTTTCTTCTTCCCAAAAACGCTCTTTGCCAACATAATTATCAATCTGTTCTCTGTGCCGATTGGTACGGCTCATTCCTTCAAGCAATTCATCAAGTGTTGGAGACTTGGGTTTTTCCTTGATAACAAAACCGCCCGATTCTTCTATCAACTGATATTCTTTATCAATATCAATATCATATTTTGTAACAATCAGCTTGGGTACAATCATACCAACACTGTTTCCCCATTTCTTAAATTTAACAGTCATATTTCAGCTATTGATTTATCATAATTATACTTTGTATAACTCACTTTTGCAAATTATATTTTCTCTTTCTTCACAAAGCAGTAGATAATGAGCAAGAGAAAAACGGCACTAAGTGCCGTTCCCTGCTTTATGTTGGTAATTTGAGTTTTGAAAAAGATGTAGGCTCAAAATGCAAGTCTCGTTCGATTCCAAGATTCAAGCTCTTGGTTCGTAAACTTTTGAGGTCTGCTAATGAGAAGCTCCCCCACTCTGAAAAATACCCAACAACATAGCCAAAGAATATTCCAGTTTCAGGATCATACTCAGTGGCATACCAAGTCCAGTAGCCTTCTGGTAAAAAGTATTTGGCAATTACCAATGGATCGTCTTTGTCACATTGACAGCCAACATCAGCAAATTGTTTGAGAAGCGATGATGTAAGTAGTTTCATTTGAAAATGGGTTAAGAAATAAAACCAATTATTGGACTGACTGAAACTGCCGACTTGTCAAGAATTTTTTTGTCTGCTCCCCTACTCTATTTTTTCAAAAATTTTCTTTACAAGGAAAAGGCTTTTTCAGTAATGGGTTTACAGTTTTATTCGCAAGCCATTTTCAAATTGCTTACATCAAGTAATCAAACATCTGATGTTGGCAGATGATGTGATAAGACAGGTTGGTAATGCTCAATACTTAAATGAAGAAGATGCTGGACTAATGCCAACTGATATGATCTGGAACAGGTCAGGTGTTTGGTATGCTTGTGTGTTTTTCAGAGTGGGAGCAGCTTTTCAGACCACAAAAGACGAACTTGCTTTGAGCCTTCAATATTTATTCAATCAAAAAACAACCATACAGCAAAAGCTATATTTACTGTACAAAATGTAAAAACAGCAAATAATGTATAAGCAGTTTTAACAGAAAAAGCTACAAAAAATGTAAAAACTATATTTACAGTAAATGCTAACTTTGTATTAAAAACATTATTTGCTGTAAAAGTAATAAATAATATATATACAGCTATTGCATTAAAAACAGTTTTTGCTATATTTGCTGTAAATAATGTAAAAACAGCTTATGGCAGCAAAAGTAATATCTGTGGCAAACATCAAGGGGGGAGTTTCCAAGACTTCTACTGGAATCTTTTTAGCTACGGCATTAGCCCACGATGACAGAAAAGTATTGTACTTGGATTGTGACAGTCAAGAAAGTGCAACCGAGTTTAGGACATTTGAAAAACAAACTGATTATGCCGAGACCCCCGAACCTTACAGAATCAGAAAGACAGACCCAACATTTTTATACGACTTGATTGAGGATATGAAAGCCAATCACGATGTAATATTTGTTGATCTTCCCCGACTGACGCACGGCAAAGAGGACAAAACCATTGCAATGATCTTGGCTTTATGTGATTACATCTTGATTCCCATTAAGTCGGGTGAACTCGACAATATGAGTACAGCACGATTTGTTGAGATCATCAAAAAGATTGCAGACCACAAAAAAGAGAGGGGGATTGATTACCTCTACGCTGGATTTGGCAGTATGACAGGCAAGCGACCCAGCGATGACAAGGCAGCAAAGGAATTTATGGAGACATTGGAAATTCCAATCTTGGAAAATGATATGAAGGACTTAAAAGAGTTCTCACGTTCCTATACCTTTGAGAGCTTGTTAAATATAGGGAAAGCAGAAAAACAACGCTTTGAACCCTTTTACAAAGAAGTAGTAACCTTTTTTAATCTTTAACAATATGGCAAAACAAAGAACACGCTTTACAGGCAATAAATTAGATAAAAAGGAGGCAGAAGCCTTAGCAGAAGATATACTCGGCACAGAAAAAGAGCCTTCAAAAGAGAAGCCAAAGAAAACCAAGAAAAAACAGGCAGAGACAGCAAAAAGCAAAAAGAAGTTTCTGTATGTGAGTGAGGAAATACACAAGATGGCAAAACAAAAGGCGATTATGAATGATTTTAAAACGCTTCAATCATACATCGAACACTTGATAGAAAAAGGCTGATACAGTTTTTACAGCATATACTATATTTACAGTAAAAACAGCAAATACATTTTTTACAGTATTTACAGCAAAGTGTCAGACTTGATTAAAAAGCGAAAATCAAAACAAGCTCATAAAACGCCCTTAAAACGCTTCAAATTTTTCAGACGATAAGCATAGGCTTTTTCTAAAAAGTGCGCTTAAATCGAAAATATGGGGCTTCTACGGCTGTATTTTTCTATACAATCCAAGTGATGAATCCAAAAGGGGTTCAAATATCTTAAATTTGTGTATTGGTATTGGCTGTAAAAATACTTTGGTAAATGTCTATTGGCAAAAGCCATATTGCGATACTTTGCAATGGGTTTTGTCAGTTGTCCTTTGGCTTTTGTGTGGTGGACTTGTACAAAAAGGCTTACCAAATCAATGAAATGATAAGCCTGTAATGGTTCTTCTGTGTTCTTGGTTATGCTACAACCGATGTGCGCTCCATAATGTAGTCAGCAGCCTTTTGAGCTTGTTTGAAAGCAGAAAAAATGTAACGAGGGTTTTCCTCCAATGCTTTGAGCCAGCCTTTGAGATAAGCTGCGGAGTTGGTGATGGTTTTCTCATAGCCCAATTCAGCACAAATGAAAGCAGCCCCCAATTCAGCATACAGCTCTTCTCTTGCATAACTCTTTGAGCCAAATCTTCCAGTCTGTTTGCGGTTCAATCGGCTTGGGTGTCCTGTCCAATGGCAGAGTTCGTGTAAAGCAGTTGAGTAAAACTCGTCCATTCCAGCAGTAAATTGTTCACGCAAAGGCAAGGTGATGGAATCAGAAGTAGGGGTATAAAAAGCCCTATTACAAGATTTTATCTCAATTTTTGCTCCTGAATCATTGAGTACTTGCTCTGCTCTTTGGTGTTGTTCTACTTGTGGCAATGGTTCTCTTTCCTCATACTTGTACCATTCTTCGGGCAAGCCTTCTGTTTGAAAAACATTGAATACTCTGTAACGTTTGAGCATTGGAATAAACTGAATATCCTTTGCGTTGATCTCTGCCTCACTCATTGTTTTCACTTCATCACTGGTGTAATACTTGCGGTTTTTATCCACGATGAGCGGCTTGAAAAAGTAAATTGGGCTTGATTTTTCTCCACGTTTCACATTTCCCCCTTGTTCCTTTGCCTGTTTGAATGTCAGCCAAGCATTTTTGGGATAGTTTTTCATATCACCAAAGAAGCTAAGAAGCACTTTGTTGATGCCAGTATAAGGCTTGTCAGTTGTGATGTTTCGGCAGGGTAAGCCATCAGTTGCCAATGAGATCCACGGTTTTACATAATTCAGTTTTTGATGTGTTTCCAGTAATTCAATGATGTTCTTGGCGACTTCTAAGTACAATTCATTTTGCACTTCTTTGGCTGTTTTCCTCTTTTTGGTAGCCATAAAATTATTCGGGTTTGTGTGTTCAGCATCGGTTAATAAGTCAAAGAATCCAGAAGCAGAACACAGATTAAAAAATGTTTTTAGGTTCGGTGTTCCGTCCTTCTTTTTTGCTTTTACTGAAATCTTGGCAGTTGTCAAGTGGTCGGTGAATGTCATTGGAAAAGGGATTAGAGAATGAAAGGGCAGGGAGTTGTGCCTTGCCCTTGTAATTGTTGGATTGGGCAAAAACGGCTGCGGTCAAACGAAGTGAAGGAGGAATTGGAGAGGAGCGACAAGCATTCCTTGACCGAGTAAAGCCATTTTTGCGTATTGAGAAAAAAGATTGACAAGCGAAGAAAAAAGGGTATCTTTGGAGTACAACTGTGAAGCGGAAACAGGCTCTGCTGAGGAGCAACCTGCGAGGAATAACAGTTGTCGAGGGAGATAATCTCTGAGAGCCGTTTCAGTTGATGGAGCGGTTTTTCTTTTACCCAAACACTTTGAATTACAAAGTTGCGCAAGAATCAAAAACAGGACAAGCCACATCTTCCTCTGGCTTATGCCTTCCAAAACCTAAAGACAAAAATTCAAATCATAAAACAAGAGCGAAGCGAAAAATTAAATCTCAAAAAAAACAACAACAAAACTGAATTTTCAATTCAGTCTCCTTTTGTTGTTGTTACATATTTAATATTACATATTAAGTATTAAGGTGCTTAAAAGCCTTATAAATAAAGGGTTTTGCCTTCTCTAAGGCGAGTAAATGTTACTCTAAGGCGAGTAAATGTTACTTTAAGGCGAGTAAATGTTACTCTAAGGCGAGTAAATGTTACTCTAAGGCGAGTAAATGTTACCATTAAGGCGAGTAAATGTTACTAAGGCGAGTAAATGTTACCATTAAGGCGAGTAAATGTTACCACGTTTTTTAATGAAAAAAATAATTAAGGCGAGTAAATATTACCATTAAGGCGAGTTGAAAAATTGACATACTCTCCTTATTTTTGTAGTATTATGATAGATTATAGCAAAATGACAAAAGAGGAGAGGCAGTTGGTAACAGTCCATTTGGCAAATAAAGTTATAGAAGGTTCAAGGCATATTAATATTTTGTCAGAGTTGTTTCTGTATTTTGTGATGGGAGAAATAGATTCAGATGCACGTTATCCATATCGCATTGTTACAACTCGAAAAAAGTATGCTAAATTTCGAGGTCTGCCCAATGGTAAATTTAAATTTATTCGAAAACAGATAGATAGGATAATTGAGGATTTAAACGCAAATCCGCTTAAAGCCTATGACGATGAAGCAGAGGAATATGATGTACTTAATTGGGTTACTTCGATAAATTTGAGGAAAGATAAAATATATGTAAACTTAACACCAGAGGTAGGAGCGTTTCTGCTCTATAAAAAAGGGCAATCATTTACAAAGGTTTTACAAGATATAAGTGGATTTAAGAGTACAGGAACAGTTGCTATTAAAGAGATGATAGAAATTGACTTGTATAATAAATGGAAAAAATTAAAAATAGACCCTGAAAAAAAATTACCATACATAGATAAAGAAATTAGTGATATAAAATTTAAAGCGGGTATAGAAAGTAGTTATAAAAATTTAAGTGACTTTAAACGTTTTTTCTTGGATAGAGCTTGTAATGAGCTAAAAGACTTAAACTTTCCTATTCAATTTGAATATGATATGCTTAGTGAAGATGGGGAAATTTTAGAAACTGGGCGTAGAGGAGCAACACAAGTACGGTTTTACATTATAGATAAGCGAGAGGAAATGTTAGAAAAATGGGAGACAGATAAAGAACAACAAACAACTGTTGATGAAGTAATAGACGCAGCCAAACAAGAACACCAACAAAACTATAAAAAACAGTATCAATATTTAACAGGGTGGGGGATAGGTGAAGAAAAAGTTTATGACTTGATTGAAGAAAAAGGCATTGAAAAAATCCAACAAGCAATAGATGTGGTTCAAAGTACCCCAAATGTGAAAAATCCATCAGGCTTATTCTTAAAAGCATTACAGGGAGACTGGCAGACAGCACAACAAAAAGACCAAGAGAAAAAGCGGGAAGCTCGACAAAAAAACAAGGCACGAGTTGAGGCAGAAAAGCAAAAAGAAGCAGCAGAGAAGGCACGAAAAAGAGCTTATTATGAAGAACGCAAAGCCATTTGTGACAAATTGCTCACAGAGGAAAAAGGCTTAGAGTATTTTTATGAAAAAGCCAAAAACTATATAACAAGAACATTTTTACATTTCCATTTAGATAAAACACCAGAACAAGTTTATCACAATGGGGGTATGACACTTGCTCAAATGATTTATGCCATAGAACAAGAATACCCTCAAAGTTTTGAGGAACTTCACGCCAAGTGTCCTGATTTAGTGGTACACTTTGAATTGGTGGAGTGATCTTACTTGAAAATAAGTTACATTAAGGCGAGTAAATGTTACCAATTAAGGAGGGAGTCATTGACCGCTACCTAAAATCATAGGAAAATAAGGCGGGAATCAATCACCAATAAGGCGGGAATCATTGACCACTATCCAAATCACGGGTTTTCTAAACAAACAATCACAGGAAAATAAGGCGGGAATCGTTCACCGAGTAAGGCGAGTAAATATTACCGTTGGGCAAAGTATGTGCTTTGCATCGTGAATTGATGTTGGTTCTGATAAAGGGTAGGGAATAGGTTTTTTTAAGGCATAGTGCGAGAAAGATGATCTCCTTTGATATAGTATTTGCTGTAAAAACTGTTTTTACTGTATAAACATTAAATGCTGTAAATAATGTATTTTTCAGAATCAAAAACTATAAAGATAAAAGCTCTTTGATTTCTTCTGTTTTATAAAGTAGCAAGCTATCTATTTGATACAAAATTTCTAGGGTGTAATTGTCTAGCTCTTTTTGCCAATCAGGGCGATTGGGTGTTTCAGATACTCTTTCTGATTCTTGGTTGATTTTTTGCTCCAATGATAGTTTGAGTTCGTGCAAAAAATCAAGGGTTTGATGGGCTGGATTGTTGGCAGAGTGGGGGAGTGGGTACATAGGAGAATTGTATTCTTATGTTTTGACTGTGCAAGATAGTTCAAACAAAAAAAGGTGATAAGCTCCGAAGAACTTACCACCAATTGAGTTTTATGAGTCTTGTCTTATTCTTTGAAGTAAGAAGATAAGTAGATAAACTTGCCAATAGGGTATAAAGCTGTCTCTTGGACAATAGAAGGTATGTCAGTTGGCTTATAGTAATTTTGTAAATGAGCTTTGTAGTTTTCTATGACTTCTTGGATTGTGTTGCCTTCTGGAAATCCTAAAACAACAATCTCCTCGTTTTCGATGATGTTGTCTGCGCCGAGTTGAATTTGAGTAAAAGACGCTCCAAGAAATAAAGCGATGTATTTCTGCTTTTTGCTGTTGCCGAATGGAATTTTTGCCATTTGAAAAAAATTAAAAATAAAGTAAGAAGTTTCGACCTATGGCTACTGCCACAACTTCAAAAGCGGTCAGAACAATCGGCGTACAAATCATCAAAGCAGTTTTTTCCCATTTTCAAATGATGAAAAATAAAAAACTGTGGGAGGAATTTAGCTCGTAAAGGGTTTTGGGGTGCTGCATCGAGATAAAGCAAATCCTTGATGATTTGGCTTACTGTTTGAGCCGATTGTTATACTGTGAGAGCGTTGATGTGTAGTGATATACTTGAATTCGCCAATTTATATGAATGCTATCAAAGTTAAAGGTTTCTTGCTCGATCTTCAAAAAATATGTCTGACTTATAGTATTGCCGATGTAATTGTCATTTTTGTTTTTTGAATTGCGGGGGGGATAGGGCGAAAGATACCCGTGCTGGCACGACTGAACACAGCAGAGATACCAGACTGAACCTTGCAGAAGTGGGACGAGTTGCCCCAAAAGAAACTACTACAACCAGACAAACTATTGCAATGGTGGTTTTTAAAAATCCTCTCAATAAAACGATCATTAAGTTTAGTATCTTCGCTTTTCATTTTCAAGATATTATCTATACTATAATCAATGACAAGTTACGACAAGCTAATAAACATACTCCGTGAAGTATTCCAGATAGATCAAGCCGATTTAGATTTTGGGATTTACAAGATAATGAACCAAAGACGAGAGCAGATTAATCAGTTCTTGGAAAATGATTTATTGACCCAAGTGGAAAGCATTTTGGCAGATGCTGTGGGTATTGATACCAGTGCCATAAAAGAGCAGTTGGATAAAGTGATTAGTGGTTTGAAAGCTGCTGACTTTACCAAGACTGAAATAGAATTGAATCAAAAAGTCATTGGACTGAAAAAGGAATTGGCACAAGCTGGCGATAATACCATACTTCAAAATGATGTGTTTTCACATCTGACCAATTTCTTCAAACGCTATTACCACAAGGGCGATTTTATCTCGATGCGTCGGTATAAAAAAGATGTCTATGCCATTCCTTATGAGGGGGAGGAAGTAAAACTGCATTGGGCAAATCACGATCAGTATTACATCAAAACTGCGGAATACCTAAAGAATTACAGCTTTATGTTGCCACAGGGTAAAAAGGTGGTGTTTGAACTCAAAGAAGCCTCTACTGAAAAAGACAATAACAAGGCACAAAATGGCAAGGAGCGAAAGTTTAAAGTTTTTGAGGATCAGCCGTTGGAAGTGATAAGTGATAAAGTTCTAAAGATATACTTTACTTACAAAACAGAGAGCAAAGGAGAAAAGCAAGATGACCTAAACCAACAAGGCTTTGAAGCCATTAAAAGCCAACTCACCAAAGATTGGTTTGATGTACTGCAAGCCAAGCCAACTGAAAAGAAGAAAGACAGAACCTTGCTAGAAAAGCACATCAATGATTTTACGGCTCGCAATAGTTTTGATTATTTCATTCATAAAGACTTGGGCGGTTTTTTGAATAGGGAATTGGATTTTTACATTAAAAATGAAGTCTTACACATTGACGATATTGACCACGAAAAGCCTGACCAATTTGTAAAGCAGTTGAGTAAGGTAAAAGCCATCAAAGCCATTGCCCGAAAGCTCATTACCTTCTTGGCACAGATAGAGGACTTTCAGAAAAAAATGTGGTTAAAAAAGAAGTTTGTAGTAGAAAGCAATTATTGCTTGACCCTTGACCACATTCCAGAAAGTTTTTACCCTGAAATAGTGGAGAATACCCGCCAATGGGACGAATGGGAAGAGCTGTTTGCCATTTCTGAAATAAAAGGGGAAAAGATAGAGATACTTAAAGCACAACCTTATTTGGTGCTAGATACCAAATTATTTAGTGAAGATTTTAAGTTGCGACTATTAGCGGAAATTGAAGATATAGACGGCAAGGTGAATGGCTTGCTTGTTAATTCAGAGAATTTTCAAGCGTTGCAACTGCTTCAAGGAAAATATAACAATGAGGTGAAATGTATTTATTTAGATCCACCATATAATACAGGTAAAGACGGATTTAATTATAAGGATAATTTCCAACATAGTAGCTGGATTACGATGGCATTTGAAAGAATAAGTTTGGGAAAGTCTTTAATGAGCAAGAACGCTGGAATAGCAATCAGTATTGATGATAATGAATTAAACCGACTTAGTTTTTTACTTAACAATGCGTTCGGAGAACATAATAAAATTGCAAATGTTATTTGGAAAAAAAGATCAGGACCTCCAAATGATAAAAAAATAGGTACTGTTCAAGAATATATACCTGTATTTGCTAAAGATATATTAGAGATAGATTTACAGAATAAAACAAGAAGTGAAGAACAATTAAAAAGATATAAAAATCCAGATAATCACCCCAAAGGCAGGTGGGCTTCAGATAATTTGATGGCTAATGTTAAAGGTGGTAGGTATGTAGAATCACTTAATTTTCCAATTGAGAATCCAAATACAGGAGAGTCTCATTATCCTGGCAAAAATGGGAATTGGCGATTTAATAAAGAGAAGATAGAAAGGCTTTTGGAAAATAATGAGATTTATTTTGGTGCAGATGGTAAAGGAAGACCAAAACTAAAAAGGTTTTTATGTGATGTAAAAGAAGGTGTGCCTTTTTCTTCTTTGTGGGATTATTTACCCTATAATAATTCAGCATCTAAAAGTTTAGAAAGTATGTTTGGTGACATTAATATATTTGATACCCCCAAACCAGTTGAACTTATAGAGGAAGTGATTAATTTAATTAATGGCAAAAAAAGTATAATATTAGATTATTTTGCAGGTTCAGCAACAACAGGACACGCTGTTATTAATCTAAACAAAAGTGATGGTGGAGATAGAAGGTATATACTTGTTGAGATGGGCGAGTATTTTAATTTAGTCACTAAACCCCGAATCCTCAAAGTCATTCATTCTCCCGACTGGAAAGACGGCAAGCCCACCAATCGAGAAGGGGGCAGCTCACACATCATTAAAACTTTGCGCCTTGAAAGCTATGAGGACACCCTCAATAACTTAATTCTCCAAGACCATTTAACAGAGTATGCTGATTTGTTCAGCGATGCCAAGAACAAAGAAAGTTATATGCTCAACTATATGTTGGAAATGGAAAGCCGAGATATGCTCTCCATTGAAGACTTTGAAAAGCCCTTTGATTACCAATTGACCATTACTGAAAATAATGAGCCAAAACCTACAAAGGTAGATATGGTTGAAACCTTTAATTACTTGATGGGCTTTAGCATCAAAACCCAAAAGCACACAGAAGAAGGCTACCGAGTATTGACCGCACAAAATAGGGCAGGGGAGAATGTGCTTATTATTTGGCGTGATTTTGAAAAGCACAGCAACGAAGATTTACACAACTTTTTCATAGCCAACGGCTGGCACGAAAACCCATCATTCAAGCACGTTTATACCAATGGGCGCACCACCTTATTGACCATCCGAAAAGAAACCGACAACTGGCAACTTCATCAGATAGAGCTTGAATTTCGCCAACGTATGTTTGATGTACAAGACGTATGAATCCCCTAGAAAAGAAAACAGTAATGGCAAAAAAGAAACAAGCAATAAGATTAAACGATGCGTTGGTACTGAACCGCTACCTATTACAACAGTTTGGCTTTGATGATTTGGAAACATTGAGCAGCAGTCTCAAAGAATCCAATTTGGAGCAGTACAGCGAAAATAATGAAAGCTACTTTTTTAAAGAACTGGAAAAGGTTTTGCCCGACTATGCCCCTTTGTCTGGTCAGCTTCAAAGCTATGATGAAAACATCATCAGTCATACCCTTGCCATTTCAGCCAATAGAGACGAAACGATAAAGTGGAAATACTTTCAATATTTGAGCTTGCTATTTACAGAAGTCTATTTAGACCAATATTTTAAAGACAAAAAAGCACTACTCAAAAACATAAATACCTTCATTGCAGAGTTTAATGATCCACTCAATGACAAGGTGAAAAATGAGACAGGAGCAGTTGTTGAACCTTACACAGAAAGTGAACTCAATACCCTTGCTTTTTGGAATGCCACAGGATCAGGCAAGACCCTTTTAATGCACATCAACATCAAGCAATTTCAGCATTATGCAGAAAAGTACGAAGCCGATGAGATCAATAAAATATTACTGGTTACACCCAATGAAGGTTTGTCGAATCAGCATTTAGAGGAATTTACCTTGTCGGGCATTGAAGCAGAGATATTCAGCAAAAAAAGCAGCGATGCCTTTTCAGGAAAGAATGTTGAGATCATTGAGATAAGCAAACTAGCCGAAACAAGCGGAGAAAAAACAGTAGCCGTTGAAGCCTTTGAAACCAATAATTTAGTATTGATTGACGAAGGACACAGAGGAGTAGCAGGGGAGCAATGGAAAAGTCGGAGAGATACATTGAGTCTCAACGGATTTGCCTTTGAGTATTCCGCCACATTTGGACAAGCGGTGAGTGCAGCCAATGGAAAAGTCAAAAAAAGCCTTATTCAAGAATATGCCAAAACCATACTCTTTGATTACTCATACAAATACTTTTACAATGATGGTTATGGCAAAGACTTCTCCATACTGAACATACCAGAAGCCAATGAAGGGGAGTTTTTACAAAAGTATATGACAGGGGCATTGTTGAGCTTTTACCAACAAAAAATAGTATTTGCCGAAAACGAAAAACAAGCCCAGCTCTTCCAGATAGAAAACCCATTGTGGGTGTTTGTCGGTTCGAGTGTCAATGCTGTTCGTACCGAAAAAAAACAAGCCAAATCAGATGTCATTGCCATCATCAGCTTCTTTTCAACTTTCATCAAAGATGAAGCAACAAGCATCAAACACATAAGACAAATATTGGAAGGCGAGGACGGCATCATCAATGAGTATGGACAATCTATATTCCGCTATTCCTTTGACTACATCAGGCAAAAAGGCATAACCGCTGATGTCATTTACAAAGACATTTTACAAAGCGTATTCAATACCAATGTATCAGGCGCAAATGTATATTTAGACAATCTCAAAGGCGTTGACGGAGAATTGGGGCTTAGAGTGGGAGATGGTGAATATTTTGGTGTCATCAATGTAGGTGATGAAAAGAAGCTGCACAAGCTATGTATGGCAAATAATGTAGAAGGGGGAGACAAAGAATTTGCCGTTTCATTATTTGATGAAATAAACAAGCCACATTCAAGCGTAAACGTTTTGATTGGTTCAAAGAAATTCACAGAAGGTTGGAGTTCTTGGCGAGTAAGCACAATGGGCTTAATGAATGTCGGACGAGGGCAAGGTTCACAGATCATACAATTATTTGGTCGTGGTGTACGATTGAAAGGGTATCAAAAGAGCCTCAAACGAAGCCGAGACTTAGACCGCCACCAGCAGCCCAAGAGTAAAATACCCAACTATCTACCCACTTTGGAAACCCTTAATATATTTGGTATTCGTGCCGACTATATGATGAATTTCAAAGAGTATTTGAAAGAAGAAGGCTTGCCCACCGACTCAATGGAAGAAGTGAGCATACCAGTAATGCCTACCATCAAACTAGACAATATCAGACTAAAGAAGATAGGCACAAAAGAAGGTGTGTCATTTGAAGCCGACAACCGCATACACTTGGTGATGGAAAAGAACCTATGCAAAGAAAGCACGGCTGTATTAGACTGGTATCCCAAAGTTCAATCTGTGCGCTCCAATGATGTAGCAGAGCAAGTGATTACCTATAAAAATACCCGCAACTATTTACCCACATTTGTTGCTTTATTCCTTGATTGGAATGCACTATACAAAGAACTGTCTAAATTCACATCAGAGCGCAATTGGGAGAGCCTACACTTTGACAACAATGACTTAAAAAAGATCCTTCAAACAAAAGGCTGGTTTACCCTTTACATTCCAGACACCGATGCCAATGCCAATGTACCCCAAAAAGGCGTATGGCAACAGATCGCAACGGCACTACTCAAACAATACTGTGAACGCTTTTACAACTACAAAAAGAACGAGTATTTATCCAAACATTTAGAGCTACAAATCCTCACCCCTGATGATGAGAATTTTGAGGAAGAATACAGAATCTTAATCAAGGAGTCAGAGCAGAAAATCATTGAGAATTTACACAAGCTCAAAGCCGATATAGAAGCAGGCAGATTCACAGAAGATTTTAAAATTGATGGCAACAATTTCAAAGCCATTCACTACCTCAATCATTTGTACAATCCATTGTTGTACCTCAATGGTAAGCAGTACCAAGACTTTGTGAAGATCACACCAGTTGCCCTTAATGATGGGGAGAACCGATTTATCAGCGATCTCAAAAAGTTTCACGAAAAACGTCCAGACTATTTTGATGGAAAAGAGTTGTATTTATTACGCAACAAGAGCAGAAGCGGAATAGGCTTTTTTCAAGCAAGCAATTTTTACCCCGACTTTATTTTGTGGGTAGTTGAGGGCGACCATCAGCACATCGTATTTTTAGACCCAAAAGGCTTGTTGAACATCACGGGCATCAATCACCCAAAGCTGCGGTTTCACCAGACCATCAAAACCGACATTGAGCCACAACTCAAAGACCCCAATATCAACCTTCATTCCTTCATCATATCCGTTACGCCACACAGCCGTTTAAAGCATTGGCAGGGAGGAGAGACCATTGCAGACTTCAATGCTTGTGGTGTGTATTTTCAGGAGGATCAGGCGAGTAGTTATGTTGTGGAGATTTTGGAGGGGTTGTAGGGAACTATTTAGATAGATTTAGAATTAAAGTGTGGTATAATATGTTTAATAAAATTAAAATATAGTTCGATGAGTAAAGACGCACCTGGTATGAAAGGCGAGAGAGCCAGAACCAATGACGGAACATTAAGAGAAAAGAGAAGTGATACCCACGTTTCCACAATTGAAAAACAGTATGGAAGAGATTTTGGAGTTAGGGGAGATATGCACTTAGGCACATTGTTAGAGAAGCTCAATATGGATTCTCTCAATGACTTAATCCAAAGTAATAAAGGAAAGAAAAAGTAAAAGACTTACTTATACTTCTTCCAAAAACTGCAAAACATTTCTACGCATAAGTGAAAGATGATTACTAAAAGAGTGGTCATCAAAATAAAGTTGTAGAGTGGCTGGGCGATTCAACTTTTTTAATGCCTCAGCCATTTTTACACTCTGGGAATAGTGTACCTTTCTGTCATCAATTCCGTGAGCTAGAAGCAAGGGCGTATTTTTACAAATGGCATCAGCCCAATAGATGGGAGAGCGTTTTTGTATGTTCTGCGTTGTCATTTCATACATATCACGATGAAACTCTTGCATTGTCGGTCGGGCAAGATAAGACTGCGCTAGATCACTCACGCCAGCGATACTTACCGCTTTTTTTATCCAATTGACCTTACTCAAACAATGTAAGACCATAGAACCACCTCGACTATGACCAATGATACTGATATTGGATTGATTGACCCATTGACACTCATTGAATACCTCTTTTAGATTTAAGACATCAAAAACGTCTTGACCGCAAAACTGATCTTTGCCAGTACTGCCTCCGTTTCCTCTGTATTGAGAAGCAGCTACTACATAGCCTTTTTGACAAAGCCACAGGCATTGCCTCAATACATTGGCGATAGTCAGCATACCGAAATTCTTTGCGCCTCCCCTACAATACAGCACAAGGGGAGCAGGCTGTATCATTTGTTTTGGTGCAAGCACAAAGCCATTGATAAGCTCTTTTTCTGATGGGTATTGAATGCTCAACAAATCAACAGTTTGGAGTGCATCACAAATGAATTGGTAAAGTTGGGGCTTGTTTTCTTGGACTTTCAAAGGCACGTCATTTGCCTGTACCACTCGACTTTTAACTACGGAAAGACAAGCCTTCATATTGGCATTATAAAAAACAGACCAATGATGTAAACCATTGATCTGTCTATAATCCTCATAGCAGGATTATTTGTCACTGTTACAACTTGCATTGCAATTACTTTGACCACAGTTGTTACTACAAGCTCCATCACCTGTGCCATCATTACAATCAGCCAAGACCAGAACATCTTGTTTAGAATGAACAGTTTTCTTGTTTAAGAGCAACTGCATCTTCTGCTTCTTGTGTGAATCCTCAGCCATTCCAGTTGGTATGTGGTGGATATAAGTACCATAGCGGTCATTGCAGAAAGTTGTGTACTTACGAGAGTCCAAAATAAAATGATGCCAAGCCTCATCTACCAGTTTTGTAGGGGAAGATGATTTTTTTGTCTCAACGCCTTTGTCAAGATAGGCAACAACATCATCAAATATTTGGGAAGCTCTACTTAGGTCACCAATGCCATATTGAGCATTAAAACGCTCTATGGTTTCCATTGGGACACGGACATTTGTGTTAATCATAGTACTATGAATGTGTTTAATTAAAAAATATGATCACTTTAATCATAGCAGTATGTCAAGGTAGGTCAAGTTATTTTTTCAAGTTTAAAGAGCCAGTCTTTGTAATAAGACCAGCTCCAAGTTTTTAAATAAGTCCTTCATCTGCAAAAGAATAATAGCCAAAGGGGGTAACAATCAAGTGATCCAGTAAAGTAATATCTACAAATTTGCTTCCTTGTCTGAGTTTGTTGGTCAGTTTCTTGTCTGCCTCTGATGGGCGCAAATTGCTCGATGGGTGGTTATGCGCCAAAATGATACTAGAGGCGCATACTTTCAAAGCAGTACCCAAAATGATTTTGGCATCAGCTACTGTTCCAGCGACCCCACCTTGTGAGATGCGATGCAGTCCAAGTATTTGATTGGCTCTATTAAGATACAAAACCTTAAATTCCTCAAAGTATTCAACAGTTGATTTGTTCCAAGTTCTCCAGAAAACCTCATAAGAATCACTACTGGATCGAATGGTAAGCCTATCTTCTTTTTTGATGGTAGCTGAGTAGCTTACTTGGATTTCTGCGACTTTGA
>JAHDIA010000287.1 GCA_020631035.1 Chitinophagales bacterium
TAGCCAGTTATTTTCCGCATCTTGAATGTATTTTAGCCAGTTATTTTCCGCATCTCAAAGGTAAGGTAGTTGAGCCTGTCGAAACTACGCCTTCCGCAATTCCTCCAAAAACTTACTCGCAAAAATAAAATCGTTCAAAGACTGATTGTCACTTTTTAGAATTTCCTTATTGCTACCTTGCCATTCCAGATAGCCACCAGCCAAATAAGTCACCTGATCGCCAATTTCCATCACCGAATTCATATCGTGGGTATTGATGATGGTGGTAATGCCATTTTCTTTGGTAATTTCTCGAATGAGATTGTCAATTTTGAGGGAAGTTTTGGGATCAAGACCCGAATTGGGTTCATCACAAAATAAATACTTGGGATTCAATACGATAGAACGAGCAATACCAACTCTTTTCATCATACCCCCACTAATTTCCGATGGAAATTTGTTGTTGGCACCATTGAGGGACACCCGATCTAGGCAGTAATTGACCCGATCTATTTTCTCTTTGTTGGTCATATTGGTAAACATATCCAAGGGAAAACGCACATTTTGCTCCACTGTCATCGAATCAAACAAGGCACTTCCTTGAAAAAGCATTCCAATTTTTTTTCGGATTTCTTTTTTACCCTTTTTATCGAGCTTTGTAAAGTTGAGATCGCCATAGTAAACCTCGCCCTTACTTACCTCAAACAAACCGATCATACACTTGATAAAGACGGTTTTCCCCGAACCACTTTGCCCAATAATAAGACTGGTTTTACCTGTTTCAAAGGTAGTTGAAATGCCCTTTAAGATATGAGCATCTCCAAATGATTTATGTAAGTCAACAACACGTATCATATTATAACAGGATTTCTGCAATGATGTAATCGGCGATCAAAATCAAAATACTACTATTGACGACCGCTTTGGTACTAGCTGCTCCAATTTCCAATGCTCCCCCTTTTACATAATACCCATAATAGCAAGCCACTGATGAGAAGATAAAGGAAAAAACAACACTTTTGATAAGCATCAAGGTAACATTAAAGGGTACAAACCACATAATCAAACCCTTGTAAAATACTTGATAAGGAACACCACTGTTGATGGTTGCTGCCATACCACCACCAATGCCCAAAGCAGCGGAGATAATTACCAAAAAAGGCACAATAAATACGGCTGCAATGATTTTGGGAGCCAGTAAGTAAGAAGCAGTGTTTACGCCCATAATTTCCATCGCATCTATTTGTTCAGTACTCCGCATACTGCCCAATTCAGAGGAGAGATTGGAACCAACTTTGCCTGCCAAAACCAAGCAGGAAAAGGTAGGAGCCAACTCAATCAACATCATATCTCGGACAATATAACCAATGTAGTAAGTTGGAATAAAGGAGGTACTCAACTGATAGGTAAATTGAACCGCTGTAACTGCCCCAAGAAAGGACGAAATCAAGGCAATAATGGTCAAAGAACCTACCCCAATATTGTACATTTGACGCAAAATCTCCTTCCAAAACATAGAGACTTTTTCTGGGCGAGTAAACATTGATCCCAACATCATAAAATACCGCCCAACATCATATAGTAAATTGTGTATAAGTTTCATAAATTAGATGTAATGGTCACAAAAATAGGAATTTATTTTTACATTATGAGTGCGAACATTATTTAGAACAGAATGCTTGGGTGCCTTCGTTTGTCCCAGTTTTTATTGGACACTCGCATTATTTACATAAACGCTTGTTAAGCTTGCACTCAAGTGTGAAAATTGCTGTTTTTGATTCTTCCTACAAATATTATTTGTTTGCTTTTTTACTCTAATAACATCTTTTAATGTAGTTTCGTATGCTAATTAAAATAGAGTCATAAAAAATGAAATTTTATAGTACCAAAAGACAGGCCCCAGAGGTCAATTTGAAAGAAGCTGTACTCAAGAGTTTACCTGCTGACAAAGGCTTGTATATGCCTGAACAAATCGCACAAATGCCTAGCTCTTATTGGGAACAAATAGGGGATATGACCTTTCAAGAAGCGGCATATCAATTGGTCAAAAGTTTGCTAAAAGATTGTATACCAGACGATAAACTACAACAGATTGTATACGATACCCTCAATTTTGAAGCTCCCCTCAAGCAACTCGAAGACAATTTGTATTGCTTGGAACTCTTTCATGGTCCCTCATTGGCTTTCAAAGACTTTGGGGCAAGGTTTATGGCAAGATTGATGAGTTATTTGGTTGGAAATCAAGAACAAACCCTCGATATTTTGGTTGCTACTTCTGGTGATACGGGTGGGGCAGTGGCATTGGGTTTTTACAATACTCCCAACATCAATGTTACCATTTTATATCCCAGTGGCAAGGTAAGTATGCTACAAGAAAAGCAATTGACAACCTTAGGGGGCAACATTCAAGCCCTCGAAGTCAATGGAACCTTTGATGACTGTCAAAGCTTGGTCAAACAGGCATTTTTAGACCAAGACCTCAACGATAAATTGTTGTTGTCATCTGCCAACTCTATCAACATTGCCCGATTGGTTCCGCAAAGTTTTTATTACCTCAGAGCTTACCAGCAAATCAAAGACAAATCCCAAGCCATTGCGATGTGTGTACCAAGTGGTAATTTTGGCAATATTACTGCTGGAATCATCGCCAAAAAAATGGGATTGCCCATACCACAATTCATTGCGGCGAATAATAAAAATGAAGTATTTAAAAAGTATTGGGAAACGGGGAAATATGAACCACATCCATCCTATCAAACCGTTTCCAATGCAATGGATGTTGGCAATCCTAGTAACTTCCAACGTTTAATGGATATTTATCAAAACGATTTAGATGCAGTCAAAAAAGACATCTGGGCGTGTAGCTTTACTGACGAACAAACCATCGAAGCCATAGGAGAGATTTACCAAAAATATCAGTACTTGGTTTGCCCTCATACGGCTGTTGCCTATTTAGGTGCAAAGGCTTTTGAAAAAGAGCATTCCAAACACCAAATAATATTTCAAGCAACCGCTCATCCATCTAAATTTATTGACATTGTAGAAGAAACCACCAAAACCAAGGTGGAACTTCCTGAGCAATTAAATGAATTGATAGACAGAAAAAAAGAGGCCATTCAACTCGACGTGGATTTTGATAAATTTAAAAATTACTTACTGTCGAAATAAAATGACCTCACTACTCGTACGGGAAAATATTATGAGTTTTTATCGTAGCATTATTCGCTGAATAAATGAATTTTTAGGACGGAAAGTGGAGGGCTTCGATTGATGGCTTCTCCCTGCTATCCGCTTCTACTCCTCGCTTGAGTTTGGTGAATTCCCTTTGCGTTTTAGTCCAAAAGCAACGTTCGATAGTCGGCGGCTGAGTTTATCGAAACTCCGCTGCGGGGTATCCGCTACTATCAGGCGTATTTTACTTTGTTCACTCCTTCGTTTTATCTGTAAATATTTGAATGATACTCTTTTGAAATAAATGCCATTAATTTAATTTGTTTTTAGAAACGGTTACTCCCATGCAATTGTTAGAAGGACAAGGAGGACAATACTCTGATTCAATGACAAGAGGGCAGCACAAGCCACCCATACAAGAACCTACAGCACCTCCGTTAACAGTATAGGTATAAGTACCTAATTCGGAAACAGTATAAGTGGGGTCACTAGAAGATTGAACGATTTGATTGTTGTAGTACCAAGTATAAGTATCATAACCAGTGGGAGCTTCCAAAAGAATTGAAAAATCCTGGTTTTCACATACAAACAAAGGGGTGCTAAAACAGCTAGTAGCTATATCATCTTCTGTTGAAATCCCATTGTTAGGGGTAGAATCAACATCATCACCAAACATATAAATGATTTCAGAAGTACTAAAAGAAACACCTTCTCTTAGGGCCAGTGCATCAAATTTTAAACTTACAGTATCATTGCCTGCAACATCATTAATGTACCAAAATCCATCTTGGAAATAACCTTGAGTGGTACTAAGTGTATTATTAAGAATATATGTCCCATCGGATACAAAGGCAAGTCTTGGATTGTCAGCAGGACAACTTCCTTCATTGATGACATCAATGCAATAACTTATGGTATCACCATAACTGACTTGACTCATATCGATGCTCTGTTCAACACGCAAGTCTACATCTCCTACATAAAATTTATGAGTACACACTTCACCCTCATAACGTACTTCATAAGTCCACTCTCCAGGTTCTGCATTAAAAGGTAGGTTTAAAGAGCGCCACCAATAATAGGAACTGTATTGATATGGATCACCCAAACCAGCATTGTAAGTTCTAAACCATTGGTTAAAGAGGCTACCGTCTGGACGGTATACATAATTTTCGACAGTTGAGCCATCGTAAAAATGACGGAGGTAATTCATGAAATATACAGGATCACCAGGGCAAAAATCATCTTGAAACATGGTTTCAGCTCTTTCAGGACAAGTATTAAAGTTAAAATCGGGCACGCCCGAATGTGTACTGACTTTATTAATCCCCGAAGGTTGGTAGTCTAACTGTCCATCAGCCCAGCAACTTTCGGTAATATCATCATTACAGGGGCCCGCAAAGGGGTCTATGACCATACCTGTACTATCTTCGACTTCAAAATGCAAATGGGGAGCAGTAGACCGCCCAGAACTACCAACAATGCCCAAGTATTCGCCAGTTACGACAGAATCTCCAATGTTTTTGCTAGTCAATGAGCCTGCTTTTAGGTGGCCATATTTGGTAATGCTTCCATCGGCATGCATAATGGCAATGTAGTTCCAAGTAGCATCGCTTTGCCATTCGCAGTTCTCATCAAAATTGCCATCTATTTTGTCTACAATGATGCCTGGAGCCGCTGCAATGACTTCAACGGCATTGCTATCCATTTGTGTCCAATCAAATGGCCAAAGAAAAAAGTCAGTTCCATCGTGGGTGTTATAGGTGTCGTTTCCACAATTGTAATCCAATACTTGATTACTAGGATCGTGGTCAAAATAATTACTTATCGCATAAAACCCGCAATCATCAAAACCTTCAGCTTGTTGAAGAGGCAATTCATATAAAATGTCACCACCAGCATTTTTATAAAAATTGTTTTGTTGTTTTTTTAGGGTGCTTATATTATCAGAAATACGTTCTGCAAGATGCTGTTTTTCGGCTGTAGACAAGCAGGCACCATGAGTAAATTGATAAGCTGCCCCACCATCAATATCAGTTTGAGATTGGCTGGGAAGACAAAACAAAAACAAAAAAAATGAATAAATGGATATGTATACAATGCTACATTTAGCAAAATAATGTTTTAAGTTGCGTATCATTAACGATGGTTGAGGTATGATAAAACACCAAATTTTTATTGTATTAAGTGGGATAGCGTTAAACTTGGGTTTATTCAAAATTAAGTTATAAACTATCTATGGATACGGAAGCTTTTTGATTGAGTTTCAGTTTCTTAGGTTAAACAAATCTATATTTAAATGCTTAAAAAATGGATAAAATAGATTAAGTATTTGCATTCAACATATGAGAAAAGATATGTTGAATAATTACTTGTTTGTCTGTGAAAAATAAATTGTGTAAATAAATAATGTGTTATATATTTAAAACTTTAGTATGAAAAAAAGAATAAAAAAAAATCTTTAGATTTTTTTTCAACAAAAAAGATTTGAAAAATGATTTTTCTAAGAAATGATTTTTTTTTTTCTTTTCTAAATAATAGTTTTATATTTGTGTTACCTATTCGTAAATAAGCGTCATTAATACAACATACTTTCCCCTCACTCAATACCCTTTCACTACTATTATTAAATTGTTAGAAATAGTCACATTGAATTTATATTAATTTGTATGTGATTGTTTGTCTATTGTGTCCTTTTAATTATTGAGATTTTTTGATATACAATATTACCTCCTACCTTAATAAAAGGTGTGGAGATTTTACTATAAAACATTAACAACTTAGGCTTATAATATTAGAATAGATATTATAAGAGATAGAATAGTTAAAACATTTTACAACAACTTAACAACTTCCTAACTATAGTTTAGAATATTATCTAACTAATTATATTACAAAAAGCTAATTATGAACACAACTTTTTTACAAAAGCAAGTTCGTGCAATGCTGGGCTGTATGCTCGCATTTGCATTGCTCTTTTGCTCAACAGGCGTCCAAGCCCAGTGGGATTGGTGGTCTGGTGGCAATTCGGGCTTTACAAACTACTGTATAACAGTTAATGTTACCAACACTACTTCTTGTAACATGACTTTATATTGCGATGAAGCTGGTCAAGGTATATACAATATGGGAAATATTGGTCCAGGTCAGTCGATTTCTATCCAACCTAGCCAGTTTGGCGCACATGTCTATTGTATTAACAACCAAACAGGTGTCCAGTCAGGTGGAATTTATGCCAACAATTGTGGAACCATCACTTACAATGTAAATGACGCTTGTACAACCAATATCAACACTGGAGGAAGCAACCCTTCTCCAGATTGCCAAGTAGATTGTAGTTTGGCGAATACCAATATTGGTAATTATATGTTCCTTGGAACTTTTGAGGGACACGCTTACTACAAAAGAACCTCTGGTGATGTTGAATATTGGACAGCATTGGATTATGCAGGACAAATAGGAGGACACTTGCTAGTCATCAACAGTCAAGCAGAACAAAACTTCATCTACAACAATGCAGGTGGAGGTTCTTATTGGCTTGGTTTGAATGATGCTCAAAGTGAAGGGAACTTTCACTGGATTACTGGGGAACCTGTTACCTATACCAACTGGGCAGCTGGTGAACCAAATAACACAGGTCCTAATTCCAATCATGCTGACTATGTAAGAGTTGAGTCAGATGGTAAATGGTACGATGATGGGGATTATGCTTACCATTGGACAATTGTTGAGGTTGCTTGTCCTTGTCAAGCTGTAGATCCTAATCCAACTCCAACTTGTGAAATCATGTGTCCACCTAATGTAACGGTTGATGCTTGTGATGCCAATGCAACAGATCCTGCTAATACAGGTATGCCTATTTCTACTTGTCAGGATGTTGATTTTACTTATTCTGATTCTGGAAATGCCAACTGTGGTGGAACAATTACTAGAACTTGGACTGCTGCTGCCGATGCTAGCTGTACTCCAGTTGATTTGGTAACTTATAACTTGAATGCTTGTTACTCAAATAGTGGTAATAATTCTGGTATGGAGTATCACGAATTTACACCTTCGTATCCAAGTGGAAATGGTGGTGGTAATTTTGATGGAATCAACGCTACTTCATTAGATCGTAGCAGTGGTAAACACTCTTGTACCTATGGTTTGAACAATAGTTTGGCTGCTTGTTTTGGTATGGACGGCAATAGCTGGTCTGACAACAACTCCAAAGCTATTCGTTTCAATGTTACTTTAAACCCAGATCAAATTGGATATTTGTCAGGTCTTTGTTTTTATGAGTTGGCTCCAGCCAATTATGCTTGGACCGCTTCTGTTGATGATACAAACATCAACACTGGACCAAACAACTATCCTACAAAATATGGTATCCGTGTATTGAAAAATGGAACAGAGATTTTCCAACAAATCAATATTCCTACTACTTCTTTCTGGTCTTTGGAATCTTTTGATTTTAGCAATATTCCT
>JAHDIA010000288.1 GCA_020631035.1 Chitinophagales bacterium
GAAGCACAAAGCCATTCGTAACTCGTAACTCTAAATTCTAAACTCCAATGTAGAATGACGAGTGTAGAATGACGAGTGTAGAATATAGAATGTAGAATAGAATGGAACAGGAAGCACAAAGCCATTCGTAACTCGTAACTCTAAATTCTAAACTCCAATATAGAATGTAGAATGATACATCTTATAAGCCAAAATCTCAAATTCGTCATTCTAAACTCAAAAAATTCTAATTTTTTCATGGGGCAAGGTCATTGGTTTTTGGCTACGCTCACTCTGGTTAGCCAACGCATGTTTTTGGCTGCGTTTTAAATTTCATCCACCCGCTCATCCAACGCTTCTAACATTAAAAACAAACCATTGCCTCTATTCTATTCGTTTGCCATTTGTGCATTCGTGACTTTTAAAAGAATAAAACTACTAACCTTAAATTAATTAACAATGCTAAACCACAACTGGTATCCTATTGACCCTAGTTTAACCAACAAGGGCGCCTTTCACGCCTTATCTCAAGAGAAAAATGCAGGCAGATTAAAACCTATACCATTGGATAAAAACGATCAAGCTTTTGCTCAAATTCGAGTATTACAAAACAGTTTGAGTATGGACACTGCCCAAAGTTTGGGAGTAGCCGTTGCATCCATTCAAAGCAATTTCAGGGCCTTTTGTCTAACCTATGAAGTAATGATGTTTTCAGATAAAGTATCTACCAAGCCTGTTGGTGGTAAAATTTATGGGACACGTTGGGGAGCGGGTTTGCGGGTTATGCTCAAAGTTGCTAATGTTGATATAAATGCTGAAGCCAAGCTCACTTTTGGAGCCATTGCTGCTTCCGCTCAGTTGGGAATGGCAAGTGTTGAATATGAAATCAATGTGATTGGGATCAATGATCCTAAAATTGTATCCTTACTACCTGGACCTGGAGAATTTAATTTTGAAAGTTATTCAAAAATTCTAGACGCTGCAGACGAAGTAAAAAAGTATATGTCAAAAAAAGATGCAAAACTAGAAGCCAAACCTTTTCAAGTTTTCTTGACCGACGATTTTAAAAGAGATGTATTTAAAGATAGTCAATCTGTGATTTTTGCTTGCCGACAAGTAATGAATAAAACCAACTTATTAAACGCACTTAAAAAGGCAGACTCACGCTACAACAAAGAAATCATTAAATCAACCTATAAAAAATTTGGGATTAATGACCAAACTGAACGCCCTAACAAAGATAAAAGAGTAAAGGCAGAACATTTTTTAAATGCGGATTAAATTTCACCAACTTGCATTTTCATCCATTCTTACAACCTCTGTCATTTCGTCAAGTAAAGGCTTGAGATGTTCTGTATGATAAGCTTTGCGTCCACCCAATTGTGGTTTTAGAATTGTTATATCAGGCATTTCTAATCCTGCTTTTTCTATGAGTGTTTGTATTGTCTCTACCCATTTGGTTTGCAGGGCATTTTCACCAGAAAAGATTTTTTCTTCTTGGAGCGTTTTTTCGTATTCACTGGGTTCAAAAATACCTAGCGCATAAGGCATTGCTTCATTGATTGCTGACTGTATACGCGCCTTGCTTTCTTCATTGCCTTGAGCTAGTAATTTGATCCAGACATTGGCGTGCATGGTATGGTACTTGATTTCCCCTTTGATTTTTTTAGCCAATTGTGCCAAAGGTTCAAAGCTCGCATTTTGCAGTTCTTCGTATCTCAAACCATCGGCATAATCGAATAAAAAGTGTCGAACAAGCGAGAATGCATAATCAACTGTAGGTAGTTCTACCAAATGACAACACTTAAACTCTTTTTCACTTCTTTTAAAGCCAAGTATATCTGGATTGGCTTCCCCAAAGTGTTCGTGCAAAATGGTATACAATTGAAAGGCGTGTCCTATTTTATCTTGTGCCATAGAAGAAAAAGCAATGTCTTCCTCCAAGGTTGGGCCAATGCCTGTCCATTCAGAATTGCGGTGTCCCAAAATAAGGGCATCATCTGCCATTTTGAACAATAATTCTTTGATTGCTTCGTCTCTATGCATCTTTGTTTCTATTTTTAAATGCTGTGATTTTATCTCTAGTTTTGTAGACAACTGCCTCTCTATGTTTTTTACTTGGTGTGGTTTCAAACATCTCTATTTCCGATTCTTCCAAACCAAAAATATTGCTTGTTTTCGCCACCCATAATCCTGTTGTGGTTTGGCGTCTACCGTATTGTTCTTTGGCAAGCACCAAAGCCATTTCGTGATTGGCTGCTTGTAGGGAGCCTACATGGGTATAGGCTGTTCCTGTTTTCTTTTGGTGAAACACTTCAAAGGACTCCCAAAAATTGTCCATATTGCTTTCAGCATTTTCGCCTTTTTCCAAATCTACCCGATTGATGCGAGGGTCTAGGGATTTCATTTATTTAATTTAATTAAATTAAAGATTGAAAATTGAAAATTCAAGATTATGGTTCTTATCTAGCAGTTTTTAAAAGATATTTTATAAATCCGCTTATTTGTTTGGATATAGAAAGTAATTCGTCTTTTAATTTTTCAAAAGTGTCATTATCAAACATTTCTAGTTCTTTTGCTAAAATCAATTGACTTCTCAAGTCTGAAGCAGAGCCTTTTGCATAGGTTAAATTGCAAGTTAATCCGTCTAAATTTTGAATCTTAAATTTTGAATTATACTCTCACGCTAGTGGTACTGTTCTTACTCTTTCTGGGCGGAGTAGTGCGTCAGTTACCCATTGGTGGTGTTCTTTGACCCAGCGGCGGACTGCCAAGCGTTCTTTGTTACAGGGACCGTCTCCTTTGATGACTCGGTAAAATTCGTCCCAGTCTGGATCGGACATTTCCCAGCGTTTGGTTTCGGAATTTTTGCGTAAATTGGGATCGGGTATACTCAGTCCCAATTCCAGTATTTTGGGTACATATTGATCTAGGAATTGATTGCGCATATCATCATTTGATGCCAATTTTACTTTCCAGCGCATCAACTGTTCAGAGTGAACCGATTGTTTGTCTGGCGGACCAAAAAAGTGCATCAAAGGTTGCCACCAACGATTGACAGCATCTTGCAGCATTTGACGTTGTTCAGGCGTACCTACAGCCAAGGCAACCAAATTGTCATGTCCTTGCTTGAGGTGGAAAGCTTCTTCTGCACAAATACGTTTTAATGCACGACAGTAAGGACCATACGACCCTTTGGAATTGATTAATTGATTGACAATTGCTGCACCATCTACCAAAAATCCAATGACAGCGATGTCGCCCCAGGTCTCTGCTGGATAGTTGAATACATTAGAGTATTTGGCTTTGCCAATCATTAAATCGTTGAGCATTGCCTCACGAGATTTGCCTAGGGTTTCGGCGGCATTGTACAACAACTGTGCATGCCCGACCTCATCTTGTACCTTGGCAATGAGTGCCATTTTTCTTTTAAAGTTGGGAGCGCGCGTAATCCAAGTACCTTCGGGCAAAGCACCAATCAATTCAGAATTGGCATGTTGCTCAATCATACGTGTCAACTGCTTTCGATACATTTTGGGCATCCAATCAGAAGGCTCTATTTTTTGTCCGTTATCAATTTTGGCTTGGAAAGCGTCGAGTAGTTCTTGACTTTCTTCGACTTCTTGCTTGTTTCTGGGATCATTGGGATCAATGAATGCATTTCCGTACATAGTTAACGTTTTGTTTTCAATCAAAAAAAGAGGAAAAATTGGTAGTGGCACGATGATGCCAAAAGTTTGGATGTCAATGGGTAATTTCATCAGCAATAGATGCTGGCATTGATGCCACTACCAAAATTATCTTTATTAAACTATTCAACCACTTTAGCTTGGTGAATGTTTTGTTTTTATTCCATCAAATAACAAATCTATAAGCATATTGCTTATTTCTTCTACGGTATACTTTCCATTGGGTTGATACCATTCATAAATCCAGTTCATGGATGAAAATAGGGAGAGGATGTAAAACTTGACGTCAACTTCCCTAAATATAGCGTTTTTTATTCCATCTTGCACAATTTTAACAAAAATCGCCTCATATTTGTTGCGCATTGTCTTAAATTCTACCAAATGCTCTTCTTTTAAAAAACGCCATTCGTGTAAAAATACCGCCGAAGCATCCAAGTTATTGGTGATGACTTGAATGTTTGCTCGAATTGCTTCTTTTAGTTTTTCATCTGCTCTCAAATTGGGATCGACTTTGCTTTGAGCCTCAAAGAATTGCTCGGCCATATCGTAGCAGATTTCCTTTAAAATTTGCTCTTTGGAGCGAATATGATTGTACAAGCTAGCAGGTTCAATGCCTACTGCAGATGCCAAATCTCGCATAGAGGTTGCCTTGTATCCCTTCTCTCTAAAAAGGTTTTGGGCAGTCTCTCTGATTTGTCTTTTTCGATCAGATTTTGTTTTATATTTCATCTGTTGTTGCTTATGCTTATCCTAACTAACGTTTGTTAGTTGCGAATTTAAACGATATTTCTTTAACATGCAAATTTTTTTGAGGGGAGTATTGGGGAATTGATGATTTAAAATTAAGGGAATTGAAAATTCAAGATTGAAAATTAAAAATTTGGTAGAGACCTTGCATGCAAGGTCTGTACAGATGTGTGGCGTGTGGCGGATGGATGATAGATACGACGGAGGGTAAAGAGATGCGATGTCTACGCCAGATAGTAGTGGATATGGCGGTTTTCCGAGTGGTATGTGGAGACATCCCGAAAATCGGGATAATCTGTACTGGCGTGGTGGTGTTGCGAAATATTTCCCCAATGCCGCCATAGGAGCGGATAGCTGGGAGTCGCCTTTGTCCGAAGATTGAGCGTTCCGTTCTAAAGAAATTGAAGATTAAAAATTCAATTGGACCGCCGAAGCGGATTGAAAACTCAATTAATCAATATTGCGGTATTTGAGGCGAATGGAATTGCCAATGACGATGATATCGGAAAATGCCATAGCGAAGGCAGCCAGCATAGGGCTAAGCAATCCCGTTGCAGCAAAGGGAATCATTAGAATGTTGTAGAAAAATGCCCAAAAGAGGTTTTGCCGAATGGTTTGGACTGTTTTTTTGCTGATTTTGACCGCAGTGGGCAAACGAGATAAGTCGCCATTGAGCAAGACTATGTCAGAAGATTGCATGGCAATTTGGGTCGCATCGCTTAGGGAAATGCCCACATCTGCTTTGGCTAGGGCTGGTGCATCATTGATGCCATCACCGACCATAGCCGTTGTGCCTTGCTTAGACAACTCACTCACAAATTGGATTTTCTCTTGGGGCAGTTTTTCGGCATAGTAGTTTTGAATGCCGACTTCTTTTGCCATTGGAATGGTTTTGTTTATTTTGTCTCCACTCAATAAGTAAGGTTGAATGTTGAGGTCTTTGAGGTTTTGAACAGAAGATTTGGCATTGGGGCGAACATCGTCTTGCATATCTATCCAGCCAACGAGTTCATTGTTACGCATTAAATAGATGTTGTGGCTATCATCTTTTGTCAGTTCTGATACCAATTTGTAGGAACCCGCTGTATAGGTATTGCCTTGCCCATCTTTGCCAATGATGCCCAAGCCTTTGACTTCTCGTACCTCTTCAAAATGGAAGGGTTTGACATCGGGATATTCTTCGAGTTTTTGGACAATGGAACGTGCCAGTGGATGAGATGAATGTTTTTCGAGGCTCATCAAAACCGAACGAAAATGATTGCGGTCTAAGCTGGTTTCGCTTTCTTTGATGTAGAAATCTCCTGTAGTCAGCGTGCCTGTTTTGTCGAAAACGATGTTTTTAATTTTTTTGAGGCGTTCCATCACATCTGCTCCTTTGAAGAGAATTCCATTTTGTGCGGCACGCCCTACCCCAACCATTACAGCCGTTGGTGTTGCCAATCCCATTGCACAAGGACAAGAGACGACCAAAACGGCAATTCCATTGAGCAATGCTTTTTGGAAGGGGACATCAAAGGAGTAATATCCCAATAAAAAGGTAAGGGCGGCAATGCCCAGAACCATTGGTACAAAGAAAGCACTGATGGTATCGGCAAAGCGTTGGATGGGTGGTTTGTTGTCTTGAGCTTCTTTGACCAATTGAATGATTTGTGCGAGTGCTGTATCTTCTCCTACCCGTTCAGCTTGTATTTTGATGGAACCATTTTGTACAATCGTCCCACCAATCACTTGGTCTTTGATGCCTTTTTCGAGCGGAATGCTTTCGCCTGTCATTAGGGCTTCGTCTATGGCTGCGGTTCCCCAAACAATTTTGCCATCGGTGGGAATTTTGTCTCCTTCGTTGACGATAAATATTTGATCTTTTTTGATGTCTTTTATGGGAACTTCCACGACTGTTTCCAAGCCATTTTTGTCAATCAATCTTTTTGCCTTTTCGGGTTGTAGTGCCGTGAGTTCTCTTATGGCGGAAGTGGTTTGTTTGACGGAGCGGTATTCGATGTAATTGCCTAATAAAACGAGGGTAATGATGGTTGCTGCGGTTTCAAAAAAGAGGTAATTGGGTCCTAGGCTTAGGGTAAATCCAATGAGACTGTAGAGAAAAGCGGCAGTACTTCCTATAAATATGAGTACATCCATATTGGGTACACCTGTTTTGAGCGATGCCCAAGCACTGCGTCCAAAGTGCCACCAACCGACAATCATTACAGGCAAAGAAATGAGCAGTTGAAAAAGTGGATTTTTGAGAATGGGATAAGGCAGAAACATTGCCAACAAAAGTGGTAGGGTAAACAAGGCACAAAAAATGACTTTGCCTAGCAAACCCAATTCAAATGTTTTGGGAGCATTGACATTGTTGGTTTCGTCCTCTTCGTCTAGCACTTTAAAGCCCAATTTGTGTATGCCTTCGACCAGTTCGGGCAATTGTGTTTCTTGTTCAATTTGAAAAGTAGCAGAAGCATCGGCAAAACTAACATTGACGTCAGACGCCCCTCTTTTTTCTAGGTATTTAGAGAGTCCTAAAGCACAATTGACGCAGGTCATTCCCTCAATGTCTAGTTTGACTTTGTTGGCGATTGAACTATTATTGGTGGCTGTATCCATTCTTTCAGAAAATGTGTTCATCTATATATAGTGTTGTCTTTCAATAGTTTGCTTTGGGCGAAGGTTTAGGGATGGCATCTAAAATACAAAAATAATATAGAAACTTTCTTTTTTTATCATTTGTACTGCTGGGATATTTATAACGTCATTTTGAGGGATTGGTCACATTTAAACGTTTTCCATAATCTTTTATTCGATGATGGCTGTCAATATGTTACATATTCTTTTTACTCTTGTTGTTTTTACAAAGATACAAGATACCATCTAACATCTTGCGGTTTTCCTTGGTATTTCCTTCTATGGGAACCATTTTGTTGGCCATTGAGTTGTTGATTTTATAGAGGCTCTTGTAGTCTTCTAATAAAAAAGCAAAAAATTAGGAGCAATTTGGGATTGTTCGTATATTTGCCTTTCCAACTTTGGGCATTTTTTGCTTGAAGTTGCCCCCATAAAATCAGGTGTCTTTGGGCATCACTTTAATAATCGGGATGTAGCTCAGCCAGGTTAGAGTACACGTCTGGGGGGCGTGGGGTCGGAA
>JAHDIA010000289.1 GCA_020631035.1 Chitinophagales bacterium
ACCATATACATGCGACCAACTGCCACCAGCAAGGGCACTTTTGCTCCAAACAACATTGCCCTGTGGATCAAACTTGAGCACATACATATTATGAAAAATATCATTTTCGGCAGTCAAAGTAGCAGAATTGCCCATTTGGAAAGAATTGACAAATTGTCCGCCCAAAATCACATTGCCATCCACATCCAAAGCAATGCCCCAAGGACGACTAAAGTCAGAAACATTTTCTTGCTTTATCCATTGCAGATTACCTGTATGATCAAACTTAGCCAAAAAACTTACAGTATTGACAGAATTGGCAACTTCAGTATTGTTGTGGGTCAAATTTTGGGCAAAACGCCCTGCCATATACACATCGCCATTTTTGTTGGCAACAATACTTGTGGGGTAGGGGCTTGTAAAATTAGGGCTTTTGAATTCCTGCAACCAAATCAACTCGCCATCCAATGACAAACGAGCCACCGCAATACTACTATTGGGGGTGCTAAAGTTAAAATTGCCCCAACTCAAACCACCATAATAGGTAAAAGTGAGGTAAACAAAATTGTCTTGAATGCTAATACTAGGACGTTTTTCAAAGATTCCCGTATTAAAATCGGGTAAAACACTCCAAATTAACTCGCCTTCACAACTGTATTTAAGCAAAAACAAGCCTTTACCATTGTTGGGAACATTGGCGGCCAAGTATTGATTGCCATCATAAAAATCGGCAATATAAGAGCCAATAACATAACTGTTGCCATCGGCATCTATTGCCATATCCCAGGCTTTGTCGTGGTAGTTGCCTCCTGCTTGAGCTACCCATCTTTCTTGGCAATTTTGCCCCCAAGTCACTTGGAAGCATAGGAATACTAGTAATGTAGAAAAATAAAATTTCATCGTGATTAGAATATTTTGTTAGGGTGAAAAATCTAGTAATGACAAACATTAGTAAAATGGATTAAATAAGTTGAGCCAAAATTTGAAGTAGAGATTTTACGAGATTTAAGGAAAAAAGCACAGTCTTAGCAGGGCTAAGACGAGCATTTTTGACGCAGAAGGTCGTGAAATCTCAAGTCAAATGGCTCTAGTTATTTTTTTCGTTTTACTTATGGGTGAATGTAAATGTTTGTGCTACATTTGAATTTGGAGTTTATGTTTTTATATACGTCAACCATTGGTAATGGTTAATTTTTATCTCAATCTCTCATTAAATCCTTAAAAATCAAGCATTTTACAATTGTAATGACCCACTTAATATTTTTGGTAACAGAAATTAGGTTCTTTGGTAAAAGAACATCAATATTTTATTCAAAAATAAGCCATCTATAGATTAGAGGCAAGTTTAATTTTAGAACGGAATGGAAACCCCCTAAAACGAAGGCGACTCCCCGCCATTCGTTCATACTCCTCGTCCCGAAAAATCGGGACTGTGGGGTAACCACTACTGTCGGGCGTATTCAGAATGCTAAGAACCTGTCTGAAAACCTATTCTGAGTTTGAGGCAGAAGTATTTTGTGCTAGGATAAGGCGCAAAAAACGGAGTTATGCAGCGCATAATGAGTATTTTTGTAACGCAGTACTAGTGCAAAAGACGAAGTCTCAGACCAGTAAGAGGGTTTTCAGACAGGTTCTAATTTCTTCGTACCACCGTTTTTGTTTAGGCTTTTGATAGACAAAAAATCTTTATTCTCAACACTTTAACAAATGTGACAAAATCAATGAACAAATCAAATAAACCAAATGTATATCCATTACAATAGCATATATAGTATGGGCATAAAAATGGCATATGTATTTAGAATAACGCTGGAAGACGATGATTTTTCCATCTACCGAGATATTGCTATCTCTCCCAATACAAGCATTGCCAATTTCTTAACAACATTGCGAGAAGCTTTTGGATTTATACTTGACCGACCCGATGAGTTCTATATCTGCGATGAGGAGGGAGACAAAGAATCTAAAATAACAACACCAGAATTATTGACTTTATCAGAAGTCATCTTTGAACCCCATCAAAAATTTTACTACCTATTTGATCCCAATAAACAATTTGAATTTCAGATAGAACTCTTAAGTTGCAAAGAAGTACAAGCAAATTTGCCTTCTTGCATCAAAAAAGTAGGCATTGCCCCAGCACAATTACTCCTACAAGAACTTGAAATGATAAAAGATGAGGTAGACTTTCAGGTTTTTCTTAAACTCAAATCAGCCATTCGTTGAGCATTAGAGTAATTCAAATATACTCTTACTAGGCTTTTTAAGCCTTTTTCCCTAAATTTAAGCCTTTTTTGCAATGCAATACAAGCCAATAAGAGCCAAATAGGTGCTTTTATGGCTGGTAATAGGACTTTTAGTGACCAATAAATCATTCAAAAGTCGGAAAACAGGAATATGTTAGGGGCAAAATGAACATTTTCTACACTCAAATTCGCTATAACTTGTTCAAAATACCTCCTTACTTGGTAATGTTGAAAATATTTTAGCATTACTTACATAAATATTTGCTCTTTAATTTAAAATTACATGCCCTATGAGAGGAATCCTCTTTGGTCTTCTAGTTGTTTGGATATTGGGTTGTACCTATTGTTATGTTTGCCACATCAAAGATTGGTGTTACAATGACAACAGTACAGTAGGAGCAGTAACCAACAATACCAACGCAGAATCATTTCTACCTTTTTCGGTACGAGATGGTGCATTTTCTGCTCTAGCAAACACAGGACCTTTATTTGCTAAATCTGGCGACCAAGCTGAGCTCAGTGCGGATGCCAACACTGCTTTTAGCAAAATCGCCAATCATTTGAAAAGCAACCCAGGAAAAATTCTGAATATCAATGCACACTACACCGCCAATGAGCAGTATAGTGGAAGTGCCGCCAATTTAGGTGTTGCCCGTGCCGAGGCCATCAAAAATGCCATTGTACGAAGTGGTGCTGGCTTGGCTTCTAGAATTCGCACAACTGGAACCCTAAACAACAGATTGAAGTTCATCAATGGTAGAACCAATGCCAGTTTGAATTGCAATTTTGCTGCTGGTTCCGCAGCACCTGTTAACAACACCGCTAATTTGGGAACTTTTGTCGCAAAAGATGGCAACTTAAATGTCAATGTGCCTTATGCACTATTTGACCGTTCAGCCAGTGCGCCTGATATGAAACCACCATTTAAAAATGGATTGAAGCAAATTGCCAACCACCTCAAAACCAACCCAGATAAGTTATTGACCATTACTGGTGAGTACAAACAAGATGAGAAAAACTATTCTTGGTTTGAGAACTTGGGAAAGGCCAGAGCTGAGTCTATTAAAAAAGCCATTTTAAACAGTGGAGTCAATGGTTTAGATGGTGATCAAATTGCTACAGTTGGACGTATGAACAATGGTTTGTCATTCAATGGAGACAAAACCAACGGAAACATCAGATGTGTCTTCGGAAAATACACCAAAGCTGACAACAAAGCAGCACTCGAAAAAACTTATGCCGATATGGGAAAACGTCTAAAAGCTCAACCCAAAAACTTCTACTTTGATTCGGGTAGCTCACAAATAGCTTTGGACGAAGAAATGAGAACCTATTTTAGAGAACTCAAACAATACCTAAATTACTATCCAAATGAAAAAGTGAACCTCACAGGTCATACCGATTCTGATGGAGATGCTGGTGCCAACAAAAACCTTGGTCAAAAAAGAGCCAATCTAATCAAAGATTATATGGTTCGAAATGGCATCAAAGTCGCACAAATCAAGACCAATAGTAGAGGCGAAGAAGCCCCTATTGCTACCAATGATACAGCAGAAGGAAAGGCTAAGAACAGAAGGGTAGAAATTTCACTTTAATTCACTAATTCATTTAACTTAAAAAAAATCAAACCATGATAGGTGACGGATTATTTATATTTATTGCATTAGTCGTTGCGGCCATTCTAGGCTATTTATTAGGAAGGCTCCTCTGGAAAGGAAGAATTCAAGCTGCTATTGAAGAGTGGAGGACCAAATACAATGCAAGAGATGGAGAATACAATAGTTTAGATAGAAGATATAGAGATTTAAACAAAAAAGTTGGAGACTACGAAAGCAATGCCAGCAAACTTTCTCTAGCTGCCGACAATAGTAAAAAAGAGACTGAAGACTGGAAAATCAAATTCAATAGACTCAAAGCAGATTTTGATTCTAGATCAGGCATCGCTTCTGAATATGATGCACTACGTAAAAAGCACGGCGACTTAGAAGAAAGATTCAAAGGCAATGAAGCAACCATCAACGATTTGTTGGAAGCCAACAAACAATTGGAAGCAGAACGCAATGCCGTTCAGAAAAACTTGCAAGACAAAGACAAAGCCATTCAACAAAAAGGTGAGCAAAAGTCTGAAGCATTGGAAGCAGCCAAAGCCTCTAATGAAAAGCAAGTCAAAGATATGGAAGCTCAACTCCAAATTCTTCGTGAAAGAAACGATAAGTTGAATCTCGATTACAATGAGTTGAACAAGAGCTTTGATACTTTGAGTGGCAGCAAGAAAAAAGTAGACAATGAACTAGACGACGCCAACAAAGAAATTGCTGAGTTGAAAAGATCTTTGACTGCTGCTGACAATTCTGCCGACTTGGCCGCTATGAAAGCCAAATTGGATACACTACAATTAAAGCATGATGAGTCTGAAAGAAGCTTCAATGCGCTTCAATTGACCAATGGCGATTTATTGAAAAAGATTGCTTTATTAGAAGCAACTCCTGTAAAAGCAGGTGACGACTTTGAAGGCAAATACAATGAGTGCCAAGAAGAGGTCGCCAAACTTAAATCTAATTTAGACGAACAAGCAGCACTCAAAGCGAAAATGGAAGCTGCCGAGGCTGAAATTGCCAAATTGAAAGGAGAATTAGAAGCAGCCAAAGCCAAAGCAGCGGCACCACCTCCGCCACCACCAGCACCAGTTGATGAAAAAGCAGCCAAGAACTTGGAAACGCTCAACAGAATTCGTCAAAAAGCAGCCAACATCAACTTTGCCAGAATTGGTACCGCAACAGCCGACGAAAAAGATGACTTAAAAGAAATCAAAGGCATTGGGCCATTCATCGAAGAAAAACTAAATGCATTGGGTATTTATACCTTCCGCCAGATTGCCAACTTTGATGAAGACGATGACGACAAAGTAAACGATGCCATCGAATTTTTCCCTGGTCGAATCAAAAGAGACGAGTGGAAAAAACAAGCAAGAGAATTATTCGAGAAAAAGAAAAACGGATAATCCCGATTTTGCCCCGTACAGACAAGGCATGCCTTGTCTCTCCATAACGGGCGCAAAACACAATACACAATAAAAAAACAAAGCGATTGCATCCCCAGATGCAATCGCTTTTTTATTTCCGCCAAATTATCAAAGTAAAATGGAATTAATAAGTTGATCGGACCGCCGAAGCGGCCAAAATTTGAAGTAGAGATTTTGCGAGATTTAAGCGGTCCGCCGATGCGGAAAAAAGCGCACTGGGCTGGCATTCCACTGGGCTGGCACACCAGTCTTAGCAGGGCTAAGACGTCCCGATGCATCGGGATTGACGCCGAAGGTCGTGAAATCTCAAGTCAGATGGCTCTATTTATTTTTTCGTTTTACAAAGAGCAAAAAAATAAATATTTATGGAATCATTTCCCATTCCTTGTGGTTTAACAACAAGACGTTGACTTGACAGCACAAAACCAACAAGCTTATGCAATCATTCAAAAAATTACTCAAAATACTTGATGAGTGGAAATGGCATTATGTCCTTGCCACCTTGCTGGTTTTGGCGTCCTCCTTTATTCGGATGTTAGAACCCAAAATCCTACAAATCACCATTGACGTTCTAGCATATTTTGTAGGAGAAAAATCACAAATGGCAAAAGCATCCGACGCCTTTGCCAATATGCTATACAAATTATTGCCTGAGCTTGACAGCAACCCCTTGGGCTATATTTTACTGTTTATAGGAGGACTATTTTTGATCGTATCTCTCTTGCGAAGCCTGACTGCATTTGTAGGAGGTGTCATTAAATCAGATGCGACCGAAAAGGCGATCAAAAAATTGAGAGACCGAGTGTTCAAACACATTCAGTTATTGCCCATCAAATTTCACGACGAAAACAAAACGGGCGAATTGCTTCAACGTTCCACAGGAGACATCGGCACCGTTCGACGATTCATTTTAGAAATCATAGTCGAATTTATCAGACTACTAGGCATATTTGGAGCAGCTTTTTACTTTATGGCAATTGTACATTTACCGTATGCATTTATAGCTATATGTGTAGTGCCATTCATATTCTTAACTTCTTGGATATTTTTTATTAGAGAGAAAAAAGTCTGGGAAGAACACGAAGAGGAAGCCGACAAATTGACCTCCATTGTCTCCGAAAATCTTTCAGGTATTCGAGTGGTACAAGCCTTTGCCCAACAAGACGAAGAGATTCGCAAATTTGGTGTGCAAAACAAGCGAAAATACAAAATCGGTTTGAGACATATGATGTTGCACGCCAAGTTCTGGCCTTTCTCCGATTTGTTGGTACACCTACAAGTCGCCATTTCCGTTTTTGCAGGAGGATACTTTGCTCTCAATGGACAAATCAGCGTAGGAGAGTTGGTTAGCTTCTTAACCTATTCAGTAATGGTGACTTGGCCAATGCAACGGATGGGACGTTTGGTATCACAACTCGGCATGGCATTGGTCGCCATCGACCGTATTTACAATATTTTGGATGCCCCAATTGAAACATACGATGCGTGGGAGGAGATGGACAAAAAACTCAAGGGCGAAATCGTTTTTGACAAAGTACACTTTGCCTATCCCAATGAAGAAGTTTTGTTAAAAAATGTCTCTTTTACCATCAATGCAGGAGAAAAAGTGGCAATTGTTGGACCAGCCGCCGCAGGGAAATCAACGCTCATTAAATTGTTGATGCGTTTTTACGAACCCGACCAAGGACGTATTCTCTTAGATGGCAAACCGCTAAACGAATATTCCAAAATATATTTACGCAAACATCTTGGGGTGATTTTACAAAACAACTTTTTGTTTTCTGAAACCATCGGCAACAACATTGCTTATACCCAAAAAAGTGCCTCACAGACAGCCATAGAAGAAGCGGCAGTTGTGGCAGACATTCACAAAGTAATGCCCAAATTCCCAGATGGCTATGATACTTTTGTAGGCGAAAAAGGTGTCTCCCTTTCAGGTGGTCAAAAACAGCGGGTCAGTATTGCCCGAACAGTGATGGAAGATGCCGACATTGTCATACTAGATGATTCGACCTCTGCGGTAGATACCGAAACCGAATTTGCCATACAAGAACGATTGGCAAAAAAACTCAAAGGCAAAACCACCATTGTCATTGCTCATAGAGTAACCTCAATCCAATTTGCCAACAAAATAATTGTGATGCAAAATGGAGAGATAGAAGATATGGGAACCCACCAAGAATTGATTGGACGCAATGCTTTTTATCAAAAAATGTTCAATTTGCAACTGGCTTTGGAAGCAGAAATCAAAAAAGATTCGGAAATGT
>JAHDIA010000290.1 GCA_020631035.1 Chitinophagales bacterium
TTTTTTATTTGTTGAATGCGTTGAATCTGTTTAATTCTTTCTTCATATACTTCTGGTCTATTCATTCCTATAAAATCAATAAGATTTTGCGCCTCAGTATCTTCTGCTTTCACAACAACAAACACCCCATCTTTATATTGAATCCTATTTTTAACCTCCTCTGAAAATGGTAGCAAAATAGGCAGGTACTTTTCAATTTTATCAGGCTTATACATATTCATCCATCTCAAGACCAAATACCAATTCCAATAATTGTCTTCTGATGTATTTTTCTTTCTTGGATCAAAGTGCTCAATTTCAGCAGCGTGAAGTGGTTCAATATATCGTTCTGAATAAGCACAAAAACCATTGTTCTGTTCTTCTGATAAATATTCTTGAATTTTAGGTCTATTGCTTTTGATTTTGTATTTCAACCCCTCTTCAATTATCTTCGATTTTTTAGATTTGGTCAAATACTTCATTGAACAGGAAAATTGTATTCATTACCAATTGACATAAATTCTTTCATCATTTCCATTTTTTCTTTACCATTCTCACTTTGTTGCATCAAAATCTTTAGCTCTATAAATCTTTCCCATTTTTTCAGCCCTTCTTTGCCCAATAAACTCCGAATCCCAAAATCTTTTACCAATATATCATTGGGATCATCTCCAACAGCTGTTATGCCTCGCCTTGCTTTGACTGTAAACTGTTCATCAAACTCCAAGATAAAACGTTCTTCTGGTTCAAACTGTGCGGCAATAATGGGATTGTGAGTAGCCATTATGATTTGTGTATTCTTGGTGATTTTTTGATAGATACCCACCAAATCATATAAAAAATCGGGAAAAAGACTATTTTCTGGTTCATCAATCAATAAATAGCTTTCTTTAATGTCTTGATTAAAAAACAATGCGTAAATATGTCCTATCCTAAAAATAAAGTTACGAATACCTGTACTCAATGCAGTATAGGGAATTTGCTTCCCTGAACTTTTGAGTTTTATGTATGCCTCTAAATTATCTGTCAATTGAATGGGATTTTTAGCGGCTTCATAATCAAAATACAATCCAGCCTTTTCTAAAATCCAATTCCATACCTCAGATAAACTTTTTAATATTTCAGGATTTGCTTGATTGAATGTTTGGCGTAATTCTTTGACTGTTTTCTCTTGATTTTCTTCTTTTAATTCATAAGCACGGTAATCATTTTCTCTCTTCTTGATATGGTAAATCAACAATTGCCAAAATTCTTTTACTTTGACATTAGAGACTTCATGATAGCGTGGAAAATCATCAAATAATTTTAGAGCATCATTTAAGTTGGTTTGAGGAACAGTTCCTAAATTAAGTAAATTATTTTTTTCAACTTCTGCTGGAAGATAGATAATCTGTGCAGACAACAGCTTATTTGTATTTAAGTGGTCTCTTATCCATCTTAACAACTGAGACTTTCCGACACCATTGGGACCAATAAAGCAAATTTTGTCCAAAGCTTCACCCGCCCTATCACTTGATTCAGGGTAAGTCAAATCCAATTCAAATTGTTGGAACTGATTAAAATCTTCTATATATAGTTTACTTAATCTCATTCTAAAATGAAACTCATTTTGCCCTTACCTAAACAACTCCACAGAACCCCTTACCACTTCACTTTGTCCATCAATCTCAATAAAATAGAAATAGGTTCCTACAGGCAACTCATTGTCTTCCCATCTGCCGTCCCACCAGCCATCTATACCATATCCTCTTTGTTCATACACCACATTGCCCCAACGGTTGACAATCGTTACTCGGTTTTCGATAAACTCTTCACAAGTACGCAATTGTTGGATTCTAAAGAAATCGTTTTTGCCATCTCCATTGGGAGAAAAACCACCCATAATGTTGTCCAGTGAACACTCAGGTTCTAATACAGTCACCAATACACCGCCTGTAGCTGTTAAGCCATTGGAATTGCATACAGTATATGTAAAACTATCTTCCCCTGTAAATCCATCATTGGGGGTATAGACTACCATTCCATTGACAATCTCAACTGTTCCATTGGCAGGCTCACCAAGCCCCTTGATGATCAATGAGTCTCCTAATTCATCATAATCATTTCCCAATACATCTATGGTCACTGGAATCCCAACATTGGTAGTGGCTTGGTCTGCTATCACAACGGGTACCAATGGCTCCAATACAATAATGGTCGCTGTTGCTGTTGACCCTATGCCAGTTCCTTCACAGCCTTCAGTTGGATTGATAATGGTATAGACAAACATATCTAATCCAACAAAATTGGAATCTGGTGTATAAATGATGGAACCTGTATTGGTAATTTTGATCTGTCCATTGTTGGTTGAATCAACTATTTCAACATCCAATTCTGTCAAACCTAGATAAGTGTCATTGGTCAATACATCCATTTCAACAGGGATGTTGGCAACAGTAGTATCCAAATCTTCCAATGCCGAAATATTGTCCATTACAGTGATATACAAAGTAGCTGTATCACAACCAATATTATTGACACAAACAGCATAGATCAAACTATCCTGTCCTTCATATCCAACTGTTGACACATAGAGCACTTCTCCATCATCCAAATTGGAAGTATTGATGGTTCCAAAACTTGGCCCCTCTACTATATAAAGAGAATCTGCTGAAGGCGGAAAATCATTGTCCAACAAATCAATGCTACACCCTATCCCATCTTCAGGATTGATAAAATCGTCCATTACAATCAAACCATCTGTAATCTCAAAAGTAATTGTTACTGTTTCGCACAATGGATTGTCAATGTTGATTTCGTTAATCTCACAAGGACCATTATAACTTGCTGTGATGTCTTTTCCATCATCACATACTTCAAAAGTAATTTGATCTTGTCCTATATAAGAAGGGTCAGGCGTATAAATCATACAAGTATCATTGATGATGGCAAGCTGTCCATGTTGCGGGGCAATCAATACTTCTGTAAAATGTTCCTCACCCCAATTGGTATCTCCATTTTGGTCAAATATCCCCAAACAAAACTCCTTAAAGGACGCCTGTCCTACTCCAAATATTTCATTGGGAATACTAGGCGGATAATTTGGAGGGAATATCAAAAAGTTGATGTATACTGTATCACAAGCTCCCTCTGTATCACATACTTCCAATTCAATAAAATCAGCATCTCCTGCATAAAACTGATCGCCTTCATAATTAAGGCAGTTATCACTATCAATAAATACATCCTCTCCAAAGAAAACGCTGTCTACCAAAATGGTAAAAGTCAAGTCTTCATATAAGTCTGCATCATCTGAGACATCAAAACACTGCACCAAGAACGAATCAATCTTGGATACAATACACAAGGTATCATCCTCAAATGCTGGTGGCATATTGGGAGGTGGTAAAATAGTCAAACACAAATGTAAGGTATCACATTGTACAGGTGAAGCTGTATCACATGCCACTATGTACACATCATCCTCTCCAATGTAGCCGTCTTCAGGATTGTAGTAAGCTGTATCTTGATCTATGGTAATAGAACCATGCTGTGGCAAGATGACCGATGGTACGATAACATCTTCCAATCCTTCCTCTATATCTGGATCAAAAATATCAGGCAAAGCTATGGCTATAGGAGTATCTTGGAAAGTTGTATCACACAAATCTTCTACAGCATTGCCAGCTTCATCTTGCCATTCTGGACCACCTAAATCACACTCCATCACAAAAACAGTTATGGTATCAGTATCTACACAGCCCGTCTCTGAGTTGGTTACCATTACAACATAGGTCGTAGTAACTTCAGGTTTGGCAATCGGATCAGGCACCAATACACTACTCAAAGTATTGTTATCAGGAGTCCAAGAATAAAGGTCGCCTCCAGTTGCCATCAAAGCAATTTCATCTCCATCGCAAATCACCGCATCTTCACCAGCATTGGCTAGATCTTCGGTAACAGTAATGGTGATGGTGTCTCTTACAGCACAGAGTGTTGAGAATGGATATTCAACCTCTAAAATGTAAGTGGTTGTTTCTTCTGGATATGCCAAAGGATTGGGAATGTCATCATCGCTCAAACCTGTAGAAGGCGTCCAAGTATAAGTTTCTCCACCTCCATTCATTTCATTTAATTGCAAGGTATCACCAGGACACAAGATAAGGTCCTCACCCACGTCTGGTATAGGAATGACATTTACAGTATACTGAATGCCTATAGAATCACAAGCATCATTGCTACCAATGTAGACAAAAGTGGTTGTAGAATCTGGTGTAAATTCCAAGCTTTCTGTTTCCGAAATCAAGCTATCTGAACCCAATATTGTCCAAGAGTGTTCACACAAATTGGTGTTGGCAAACAGTTCAACATCTTCTCCCATACAAATCTCTTCGGGACCTTCTAACTCAATTTCAACAGGAGCAATAGAAATATCATCAATGTAATAGTAAGCTGTATCACTAGGACCAATGTCATTGGCATTTAGTAGTGTATTGGATATATCATAAAAATTACCCAAGGTCAAAAACTCATGTGCTTCCTCTGCTGTAAACACGCTCGCAATTTCTTTCCAACCTGGCGTTTCAATGATTCTAAAAGGTTCGTTGCCAATTTGTGGGGTCACCTCTCCATCAGCGGGATCATATGGATTCTCTGAAAAATACACCCCAATATTGTCAATGGCAAAACCACTTTCAGGAGCTAAATGTACTTTAAATCCAACACAGTATTGTTGTCCTGGCACCAAAGGTGCTGCCAATTTGGTCGCCATAAATGTTTTAAAATCACTTTCATTGACATGACCAACTATACCAGCATAGGCATCACCGTCATAAGCATCTACATTGTCTCCATATGCATTAACAGGCAAACCTGTTATTCCATTATTAGAACAAGCATTGTAATAATCTGCACCAGGTTGATTGGGCGCAAACCACTCGCTTGCCTCATCAATTTCATTCAATTCTTCTGGACAATCATCGTAAAATTCAAAGCTAGGATTAAAGATCAAATTAGATGGCTCACAAGGATCACATTCCTCATTTACGATAACCGTTTGTACTGCAATACTCACACATCCATCAGAATTGGTGACAATCAAAGTAGCGTTGTAAATGCCCGCTTCATCATAAAAATGCCCCACACTTCCACTATTGGTCGCATCAATCACCCCATCATTGTTAAAGTCCCACTCATAAGTGGTTTCATTGTCCACATTGGTTGATTGATTGATGAAAGCAACTACATTTTGAAAACAACCTGCCGATACCACAAAGTCTGCATCAGGATTCGGGTTGACCACTATGCTATAAGTTCTTTCAAAGCTACAAGCCTCTTTGCCCACAATCAATCTAAATACATAAATTCCAGGATTTTCGGCTGTCCAACTCAATACATTGTCTGTGTCTATCACTTCACCAGGATTCGTTGCATCAATCCATTCATAAGAACAATAACCCTCTGGTGCTGTAAAAACCAAGGTTTCATTGACACAGGCTGTTGTATCTACCGATTCAAAATCTGGTATTTCTGTAATGAGTACATCCTCTAAATAATAATACGCCGATGACAAACCATTGGGGTCATTGTCTACCTCTGCAATGGTACTCAAAGCATCGTTTTTAAAATTACCAATGGTCAACCACTCATATGAATCGTTGGGGGTAAAAATCTCTGTGATTTGTACCCAATCTTGTTTTTCATTGATAACCCCATCTTCATACACAAGTTGAGGATTCGCATCCAAAGGTCCTTCTGTATCCTCCATCACTTCTTCTGTAGAAAAATACATTCCAATGTTCTCAATCGCAAAATTGGAACGGTCACTCAAGCTGACATTGTAACTCACACAATAGGTTTTACCCTCTTCTAAAGGAGATTCCAATTGCACACTGGCGTATTCTCTATAAATATCTGCTGCACGATAAGCAAAAAATCCCATATAGCCATTACCCGAAATTGGTTCTTGTATACCAAAAGTGTTTACAGGAACATCCAAGGAATTGTTCTCATCTTCTGGTTCAAAACAAGTATGAAAAAAGTCGGTAGTGGCTTCTGTTGGTTGATACCAGTTGTTGATACCTGATAAGCCCAATAAATCTACAGGACATTCATCAAAGTTTTCCATATTGCCATTGGGAACCAAATTGTCGGGATCAGCACAAGGATCACAAATAGCTGCAACAGTAATGGTTTGTACAATGCTGCCCACACACAAATCATTGTTGTAAATGGTCAATGCCACTTCCACTTCCCCCGCTTCTTCAAACAAATACTCAAAGCTGCCCGCATTGTCACTATCTATGTCTCCATCATTAAAAATATCCCACTCGTATGTGGCATCATCTCCCACATTTGAGGACAAATCTATAAACTGTGCCAATCCATCCAAACACGCATTGTCTACTGAGAAATCTACATCTGGTACTTCTTCTACCTCTACACTGATAAAATCAGTAGTGGTACACTCTCCTATGTTTATGGCTAAGGCAACAATCGCAGATTCATCAAAGGTGTAGGTAAAAGTGGGATCATCGCTCAATACCACTCCTGGATTCTCCAATAAAACCCATTCATAAGTCGCTCCGTCAATCTCTTCTGCGGTCAATTCTACTTCATCGGTATCGCATACATAAATGGTATCGGCTTGTTCAATAAATTGACTTGGGACTCTTTGTACCGAGACATCGTCTATGTAGTAATAGACATCCAAAGTATCGGTTGTACCTGGGTCTAAGCCGCCTCCTGTTGTATTGGCATTGTCGTAAAAATTCCCAATATTGATGTATTCATATGCTGCATCTGCTTCAAAAGTAGCCGAAATGGTCACCCAATCATCGTACTCTTGAATGATGCCTGTGGTATTGACCACCTGTGGCTCTGCTTCTATTACTGTGTCATCTGTCGAAAACATAGGCTCTTCAGAAAAATATACCCCTAATTCTTGAATACCAAACAAACCATATAAGGGTACGTCTGCTAAACTCACCTTAAATTCTACACAATAGCTTGCGCCTTCTTCCATTGCTTCTACTAGGGGGTTGCTGATGTACTCCCGTTTTTCACCCTCACCATAAACCATGATACCAACATAGCCTTCCCCACTGGCAGCAACTTGATTCCCATACATATTGTCTGGAATCCAAACTTCTGTGTCTTCTGCACATTCATTAAAAAAATCGGGATCACCTGTATTGGGAGAAAACCAAGCATTGGTGTTGTCCAACTGGCCTGGTATGGATGGGCATATGACATACTGTTCAAAACTTCCATTGGGAACTAGGTTTTGAGCAGTGAGGGTCAAAATGTTACAAAGTAATAAAGTAATACTGGTAAAAAGAGTACAATTGTTTTTCATAATTTCAAACAAGTATGACACCATTTTAAAAAAAAGGATATGGGTTGTAGCTAATCAAATTATTCAATTTTACAAAGATACCAAAGTATTTGTACATACATGCTAGGAATGTCAATTTAAGCATATATTTGAACGGAACGTGGGTTTTTCAAACCGTCGGGACTCCCCGCTTTCGCCTATACATGGTATCTGGC
>JAHDIA010000291.1 GCA_020631035.1 Chitinophagales bacterium
TGCATTTTTTCTTGAGCAAGCAACCTATGTTTTCTTTTAGCAGATCTAAATAGATGGGGGGCATCAGCTTTGCAGTTTGCATTCAGATGCCTGCCATCAATTAATTCCGATGATACTCCACCTCATGGGCTTCGGTCAATTGGGGGATTTCTAGGAGGCGGCGCATTTGTCGTAGGGCGTTTTGTTTGATTGTGGTCTTTCTTCGGCTTAGTACGTTTTGCCAGCTTGTTTCGATGTAGACAATGCGGATTTTTGGATTGTAGGGCGCAATGGCACTGATGAATTTTTGGCGGAGGTCTTTGGTTAGGTTGGTGCTGTTCCAGATAAAGCTTTGTTTTTTGCGGCCGTGTTCTTTGGCATTTTCGTAGGCGAGTTGGATGATCCTACCCTCGGCTTTTTTGTCACCTCTTTTGACTTTGTGTGCTTGACGCAAGTCATCTAAAGACACGATGGGCAAATCGAATTGATTGGTGTAGGTGTCTTTTCCGCTTCCTGGTAAACCGCTTAGCATTGTTACCTCAAAAGTTGTATCGTCGTAGACTTGGGCGGGGTATTCTTCTTTTTTGTAAAAATATTTAAAACGGCTATGGCTGTTCTGGAATTGCTTGGGCTGTTCTAGACAGTTGAGTTCTTGGCAGAGTTCTTTAAACAATTCTACTTTCATCAACATTTCGTCTTGGTCTTTGCAAATGCGGCCTTGCATATCGGAGCGTGCCAATAGGTATAAATCTTGATTGTTCAAACGCAAACTTGAGGCAATGGGCAAGGCATTGGAATTGTCTCTTTCCAATACCCAAACAGGCATTCCATGTAGACGTACCAAGGCACATATTTCTTCCCTAAATTTAAAGTCTACATCCCATAGCAATTCCCTACACATTTTTTCCCCAACAAGGGCGTGTTTGGGGGAGCGAATGTGTCCGTCTTCCAATACGGTACATTTGGGTTTTGCCATATCGTGACATAGGGCTGCTAAGAGCAACTTTTGTTTGTCCTCTAAAGCATAAGTTGTAAACTCTTTGCTTTTCCTCAATTCCTCTACCACCATTTGGGTATGAATGTAAACATTGCCTTCGGCATGAAAAATGGCATCCTGTTCACAAGCTTGCATTGCTTGCACCCAATCCAAATGTGCTATTTGTTCCCAGTTAATGGCATCATTTGTTAGTAGGATGTTCAAAGGCGAGTTTTGCCCTTTTCCAGTTGCGTGTCCAGTGTTCGTCTGTTTTGACATGATTCTTTCTTACGTATTTTAGCACATTGAATTTAAAATCTTCGACTGCAAAGGCTCCGCTGTTTCTAAAGACAAATCCTTCGCACTCCCCTCCTAGCCTACTGCCTTCTGCCATTCCCAAGCAAATTTTTTCTTGGATGCTGCTCTCGGTAAATTTACCAATTTCAATGACTGGCACTGTGGGAATGTTCATCATATTGGCATAAAAGCATACTTCTTCCCAAGACAACCAAGTCTCTCCTTCTCGAATGGCAAAAATGTAGAAGTAATGTTCTAGTTTGTGGTATTCGATGCTGTGTATGCCGTATAGGTTTTCTCCAAATACTTCGAGTTCTCCCAAATCGTCTTTGAGTAGTTCCCATGTTGCCCACATATTTTTTGCCCAGGGATTTCTGGTGGGTGCTGCGTGTGAACGGGCATAGATACCACTGCTCTTTAGACAGGTGTTTTCTCCGTCTAGCTTTTCGGTCATCACGATTTCGTGATCCAAAAGGGCTTCCCACTCCCTCAGTATGCGGTCGTCTGAGGTGGTCCCTGGGGAAAAGGGAAAGTGGTAGGTCCGTCCGTATTTTCTGCTGTCCATTGTTTCCTTGTTTGTGTTGTATCTTGTTGTTCAACTGTTGGATTTAAAAAATGGTTCATTTTTTTAATTGTGAATAGTAAGTTAGCATACCAAGCTACCTAACTCATAACTTATAATTCACAACTCACAATTTGTATATGCGTAGGATGAGCGGGTGGATGAATGCTTGTACGAAGGACTGAGTATGCGTTGGTTAACCAGAGTGAGCGCAGCCATGAACCAGTGGCGTTGCCCCATTTTTGTAATTATGTGTATTTGGTTATTAGATTAAATTTTCATCTAATCAACACAATTACCATATATAACTCATAATTCCTTATGCTTTTTATAATTTATTTTTTTAGGGAGTGTAAAATGAAAAACGCTTCCTTGTTTTTTTGGGCTTGTGACCCATATTTCCCCATTGTGTAAATCGATGATTCTTTTGCAAGTTGCTAGACCGATACCAGTACCTTTATACTCTGAATGCGAATGCAATCGTCTGAACATATCAAAAATACTTTTATGGTATTCTGCCTCTATGCCAATCCCATTGTCCGACACCTTGAACTCATAAAAGTCTTGTGTTTCTGTAACACTGATACCAATCTTTATAGGACTTGATTGATTGTATTTGATGCCATTCTCTATCAAATTCTGAAACAACCTTTGCAACTGACTAGGATTGCCAAAGACTATTGGAATGGCTCCATAATAGAACTCTAACTTATCACCATATTTTTGTTTTAGGTTTTGCCCCAAATCTTCAATTATCCGATCCAGCTCTACTAATTCTTTTTCTGTATTGCTACTAATTTGTGAATAATCCATAATGTCATCAATGAGGTTTTGCATTTTTTCAGTATTGGTTTTTATAAAACCCAAGGCCTCGTTGACACTTTCAGATGCATTTACTTTCAGTTCTCTGTTGAGCATTTCTGAGAAGCTTTGAATGCGCCTTAATGGGCTTTTCAGATCATGCGAAGCAATTTGAGCAAACTGTTCTAATTGAGTATTGGATTCAATGTACTGTTCTAACTCTTCATTTTTATTTTTGAGCAATAACAATTGTTCTTCTATGACCTTTTTACTATTCCCCAATTCGATGTTTTTTTTATTCAATTTTCGATTATTGGCTCGACTCAACAAGAAAAACCCAAGGAGAAAAATGGTACTCAATCCACCTAAAAAAACAGAACTGAGGAATCGACTTCGTTCCGCTTTCACTTCTGTTTCGAGCAATAACTGCTTTTGTTTTTGTTCCAATTCAGCGGTTTCTTTTTCATAGTCATACCGCATCTCTAACTGCGTGATTTTTTGTGTTTTTTCTTTATTAAACAAAGAATCTTTGAGAATCAAATATTGTTCATAGTAATTAAGAGAATGCGCAATTTCCCCTTTTTTTTTGTATGCTGTATACAAACACTTCAAGCAGTCTTTTTCTTCTGGTAAAGCCTTGATTTCCCTTGTTAATTCTAATCCTTGTTTACACCATTTGAAGGCATCATCTACTTTTCCATTGATAATTGCCAACCTACCAAAGTTGTAATAGGAAATAGCTGTTCCTCGTTTGTCAGCAATTTCTTCACTCAATTTTAAACTTCTTTGATAATAAATTAGGGCTTCTTCAAAACTTTGCTCTTCATAGTACATATTTCCAAGGTTACGACAAGTTTCAGCAATTCCTTTTTTGACTCCCAATTCTTCATTCAATCTAAGTGCTTGTTTCGTATAAATTAAGGCATCCTTATATTTATGTTGTTTGAAATACAAATTACCCAAATTATTGTACACAACTGCCGTTCCCTGTTTGTTCTTGCTTTCCCTCATAATACGAAGTGCCTGTTGAAAATACTTATTGGCTTTGGTAAAATTATTCACCTCATAGTACACCTCTCCTATATTGTTGTAAATGACCCCTCCATGCCGAGTATTGGTTAGACTCATTCTTTCTAGTATTTTGAGTCCTTTTTGTGTGTATTCTAAAGCTTCTGGATAATTTCCTAATTCATAATGGCTGGTACCGATATTATTGTAAGCTGTTACTGTAGCCAAATCATTTTTTAGTTCTATATTGATTTTTAAAGCCTGGTGGTAATAATTGATTGCCTTATTAAAGTTTCCTTGGCTATAATTAAGGCTTCCTAAACTATTGTGGGTTTCAACGACTATTTCTCTGTTCTTCAATCCAGCACTTAATTCTAAAGCTTGTTGTAAAACCTTATCTGCTTCTAGATAATTATTTTTATCAAATAGTGCTCGGGCTTTGGTATTTAGCAATTTGGCTTCCCAATACTGTTTTCCTGTTGTTTGGGCAAATGTTATGGCTTCCTCAATTAAAACTAGTACCGTATCTGGGTTATTGAAAAGATATCTTTCCCAAAAAACATCATTAACAGCATTGAGCCGTACTTCATCTTCTTGTTTTTCATTTTTCCACACTTGCCAAAGACTATCCAAATTTTCTGCTTGTCCCCAAAGTGTAGAGCAAGTAAAGATGAGTAGTAAAAGTATGTTTTTGGAGTTGTTCAAACTTGTTCCTATTTTTCAACACATCAAATAAAAGCTAGTTATAAATCAGTATTATATAAATTAAACTGTTGACTATGTATTTCTAAAGTATTTTTATTGTACGGAAATATTAAATGACAGTTTGGCAAATGTATTATTTAAAGTAATAAAAAGTTACGATTTAAACTAATTTCAGATTTGTTTTTTCCTCATAAGTTTCTAATAATCAGAGCTTACAGCCCTCATTGACAATCATTCTAAACAAAAAAGCCCCGCCAAATTAATTGGCGAGGCCTTTGTAAGTACACTCTAATAAACCTAAAATATTATTATATTTTCATCATCTGCCACAACCTTGACAGTTAATGATTTCAAATACTTCGTAAGTAAACTGACCTTCGGTGGTACAATCAGGACAGCCATCGTAAGAGACAACTACTGTATACACTCCAGGAGTTTGTGGAGAGAAGAATGGTTGACCACTGGTAATTACTCCTGCAACATCCCAAGTACCTGCATCATTTTGGATATACCAAGTATAAGTAGCACTTGGGTCAACTGCCAACGGTTCAATTGGATTGTCAGCATCTGCTAAGTAAATCATATTTCCTTCACAAACTGGCTCGATTGCCAAAATGTTTGGACAAGGAGGACAAGCTCCACAAGCAGGATCACAAGTAACCGAACCAGATAAATCAACAGCACAGTTGCTTGCTGCATCAACAGTTGTTAAGAATGGGAACAATGCGTTGAAGTCATATGCATCACCACAAGTTACATCTCCAATATCTGTCTCATCAGCACAAACAGTATTATCTGCTGCCAATACTTGAACGACTGGCTCACAAGTTGGATCTGTTTCATCTGTTACACTTACACTCAACAATGGATATTCTGTGTAATTGATGATTTGGTGACAAGAAACACCCATATCATCTAATAAGGGAGAAATTGCCCCTGTTCCTGGATCAGTAATTTCAAAAGATACCAAAGCAATTTCAGCACCAAATACATCACAGCTCACACCAAATGGTGCAAAGTCCAAATCTCCAATTGCGCCACCCAATACATTGGGTCCTGAAACAAACTCACTGAAGAATACTGCATTAGGATCAGTCAACGGATCGGCACCACCAAAGCTTGCTCCATTGATACCAGCAACTGTTGCATCAGAAGATGCATACAACAATAGATAAACAATTTCATTTCCATTTGAAGCAACCTCATCTCCTGCTGGTGCAGAAATAACTGGATTAGCATCACCAGTACACAAGGCAAAGTCTGAGAAACCAAAGGCAGCCTCACAAGTAATGGGTTGGTCTACCTGAATAGACGCAGGGTCATGATCATCTTCATCTGTAGTATCTACCCCATCACCAGGAACTCCTGTACCATCACCGTCAACATAATCATCTGCTGGGCTATCTGGTTGTCCACCACCGTCATTGGTTGGATCAACGTCTGGTGTACTATCAATATCAACACCAGGCATTCCCATATCATCATCGGCTCCTATGATTTCTGCATAGTTTACAAGGCTTGTTCCTATAAAAGTTGGATCAATTTGCGCTGTAATGTCAACAGTGGCCATACCTCCTACTGGTATACTAGCTATAGGAGTATTCAATGTAGCAACTCCACCACCATTGTCTGTCCAATCAACATCTGCTAAACTCATACCATTTGGCAAAAAGTCTGCCACAGTAACATTTGTAGCATCAACATTACCTTGGTTTGTAATGGTAATGGTATAAGTTACCAAATCCCCTGGCGCAAAAGGTCCAGCACTACTTACCATCTTGGTCAAAGCTAAGTCAAAAGTATCAAGCACCATTACCATACAAGGCATTGGAGCAGTATAATTGGTCATTGCCTCACAAGCTGTTGGACAAACTGCACTACCAGCACCACCTGCTGCAATCAAAGCTGCACTTTCGTATTCTACCCCTGGATCTCCATTAACTGTACCTGTTGAATCTACTACACCACCTGCTGCAGTTGCTAGATTTACAAAATCAGCACTATTTGAGAAGATAGATCCTCCACCATCTCCTGCACCTGGCGTACCAGAACATCCACCTGTAATGTCATTTGATGTAAGTGTCAAGCTTCCTCCCGCATCAATAATTGTTCCTGCAGGGAATGTATAGATAATTCCACTATTATCTGATAATGTATAATCCGAAATATCTATACTAGCACAAGCACCACTCGCATCTGTTGCAAAATTGTGAATGGTCACCATTTCACCTGAACATTCATCAAATCCACCACCACTTAAAGCACCGTCTGGTACAAAAGATACATATATTTGATTTATGGGTGAAAGCGGCCCTGGTGCAGTGGCATCTGCATCGGTTACTGTTACATCACAACTAGCCGCATCTGAAGTCAAACCTGCTATGTTTAAGGGTACATCTGTTGCATAGCTATATGGACCATAAGCGGTTCCACACAAATCAACATTAAACATACCTGAAGCACCTGGATTAGTCACTGTAAAATCAATATCCAATGAATAGCTATCATCTAATGGATCACAAGCGGATGGTGTAGCTGTTAAGCCTGTAATGTCACAAACCAAAACAGGAACAGTAACATTGGTTGTATCATCATCCATTACTTGAGTCAAAGAAGTACAGCCTTCAGCAGTAACAGCAATTGTGTTTACATAATCAACTGTTGCACCACTTACGGTACAAACATACGTTTCAGATTCTCCTACTGCCAAGATGCCATCACCTGCTCCAGCAGCAACAGCACCATTGTCTGTATCTATTGAAGCGAAAGTAGGCTCACAAGTTGTTACTGTTAAAGCTGCATCTGTTGCTGTATCAGTCAAGCTAATGTTACACAAGTCTTCTGTTCCATTATTGGTAATGGTAATGGTAAAGGTTGCATCACCATTTACTGCTTCTTGAGTATCATTGCCATCATCTGCATCATTTTTATCAATCATTATAGATGGAACTGGGGCCATAGGACAAGTCAATACATACTGACCAGAAGCTTCACATCCTGCTGGTGCGCCTGGAAGGCTTACTTGCCAATCTATTGTAACATCGGCATCACCAGGGTTCAAAGATGGAGCCGCAACATCAAAGGTCATACCACCATCTGTACTGTATTCAATTACAGCAGTAGCACAAGTACTCGTTACTGTTGCTGTACACATAGCAGGGCTTGCTGG
>JAHDIA010000292.1 GCA_020631035.1 Chitinophagales bacterium
TGATTATTTCCAAATAAAAAAGCATTGACTCATTAACAATACAATTGTTCCCCCCTACTCGCAAGCGAGTAGTGGGGCTACAATCGCAACATTCTTTACACAAGCAATTCCAACATCTTTTACACAAATAATCCAAACATTCTTTACACAAGCAATTCCAATATTTTTGAAAAACCTTTACACCCATATTATACTTTTATTGTTCTGCATCTTAAATGTAGTGTTGCTGTCTCCCTTATTTGGAGAGGGCTTTATCTCTGGACACGACAATACCTCACACTACATTTATAGTCTGCGTTTGGCAGAAATGATAGGCGAAGGCAATTTTAGATTATGGTTACCAGACTTTAGCATGGGAATGCCTTTGTTTTACTACTACCAACCCATTCCACATTGTTTGACAGCATTGAGTTTTTTGCTTTTTCCTGGCATAGATTCTTTGTTGTTGATGAAGGGCATAGTGGTATTTTTGTTGACGCTCTTGCCATTGAGCATCTATCAAGGTTTTCGATGGATGGATATTCCCAAAACGATTTGCTTGGTGAGTGCCTTGCTTACTTTCGGTATTCAATCTTGGATTGGTTTGGGCTTTGAATTGCGTTCCATTTTGGGTTGGGGCTTGTATGCTCAACTGTGGGGAATGGTACTGGCTCCCTTGACCATTGGCTATGTCTACAAATCTTACTTTGGTAAACGGTCTTTGTTTCTACCTGTCACCCTATTGGGCATTTTGTTGTTGACACACGTTTTGTCTGGTATCATTGCTTGTTTGTCTATTGGCTTGTTGATTTTTGTCAGTCGGTGGAATTGGCAACAAAAGCTCAAAGATGCCTTGTATCTAACAAAAGTGTATTTGGGCGCATTTGCCATTGCTTCGGTTTTATTGGTCCCTACTCTACTAGGTGGTAATTACATCAGCGGTTACTTCAAATTAGACGAAGAACATCATTTGGGTTTGGGTCTGTTCAAAACCGTACAGTATTTCCTCAACGGCAATATGTTTGATTACAATCGTTTACCCATATTTACCCTATTGCTCATTGGAGGTTTATTGACTTATGCCTATCAATTGCAAAAACAACGAAAATATGCTAAGGAGTTACAATCTCCCTCAAGCCTATTTATTTTATTGAACTTTGGGATGGCATTTTTTCTTATTGCAGGGGCACAAACCTTTAGCTTTTTACAATATACTCCCCTCTACAACAATTTGCCTTTTTTACGCTTGTTGAGTCATTTGCATTTGTTTGCTTTACCCATTATAGGCTTTAGCATCGTGTTTGCTTTTCATTATTTATACACAACTTATCAGGCAACAAAACTCAACAAAAGCATTGTTAGAAACACCTCAATGGGTTTGGCATTTCTACCATTTTTGGCACTTGTCTTTTACTTGGGCAACACACAGTTTTCCAATCTAAGCAAATATGCTAAAACCTATCAAGTTCATAAAGACAATGAATTTATAGAGGCACTTGATTTTTTAAAAACACAAGACTATGGCCGAGTCAATGTTACAAGTATTACGGGTTCTGCTCATTATTATTTACCAAGTATAAATGCCAACAAACCCATTGGTCGTTTTTATGCGGCTGGCAATCGTAGCAATTTGGGGCAATTCTATTTACACAAATTCAACAATCAAAATGCCAATCATTATGAGTTGTTTGCCTACAATTATTTGTTGACAGATTACGACAAAGAATATCCTTCTTTTGGTGAAGCCATTTTTAAAAACAAGCAATACCGAATTTTTAAAACCACTCAACAGCATAACTTTTTTGAAGTGGTGCGTTCCAATACGCTTGTACAATCTCACAATCAAGCGGCTAGACACTTGCTGACCTATTGGATGAAACAAGCCAATTTTTTAGACCAAAAAAACCACCTTGCCATTGTAGCAGATCAAAATCCAAGCTACTTTGATGCCAAAGGTTTTTCCAATTTTATTCAGCTACAACGCAAAGATGAAAGATTGTCTGCTTCTAAGTTTACATTACACAACCAAGGAGCATCAGAACATATAGAAACCATTATAGATTTAGAAGACAAAGGTTTGGCACAATACCTCAATCAACAAATGGACACTTTGCCTCAAAATAGTTTAGGGCAAATCGTCAATGAATATACCGAAGAGGGCTATTACAAAGCAGAGCTAGAAGTATTCCCTTCAAACACTCAAGATGTCAATGCTTTGCAGTGGGTACTCTTAAAAGTCAATGCCCATCCCGATTGGCAAGCAAAAGTAAATGGTCAAATAGTAGAATGGACCCAAATGAGTCCTTGTTTTATGGCGGTTCCTTTAAAGGCAGGCAAGCACATTGTAGAATTTGAGTTTGGCGTCAGTCGGCTTAGAATTGCTTTATTGGGCTTGGGATTTCTGACCATTATTGGCTTGGGATTGTGGGAAGTGATACAAACAAAACGTGCAATGAAACTTGCTCCAAAACCATATATAAAACTAGCAAAATAAATACTATGCACAAAGGAGAATTTATAGAAGTCAAATTGCATTCTCGTTTAATGCATTGGTATCGTTGGCAAAAATTCAAATTGCCCTTGTTCAATACAGTGGCTCGAATGGCGATGCAATTTAAGTTTACATTTGATCCAATTTGGCTAAAATATCAAATGAACGAAAATGCGGTAGATAGCAATGATGTGGAAAGATTGCAAACTTTGTCTAAGAACAAGCATTTGTTTTTTGGTCTGTCTACCTTCCGTTCAGGTTCTACCTTTTTGACCGATATGTTAACGCAAGAACTCAAAGAGGCACAAATAGAACACGAACCCAATGTAAACGACTATTGGAGCTACACCAAAGTATTGTTTTCTGAACAACACGCCTTGGATTACCTTCAAGAATACCGTTGTAAAGATATTTTGCATCGATTTAATTTTGAGCATTTACAAGTATATGGGGAGTTAAATCCTTTTTTGGTTTTGCACAGTGCTGCCTTGCAAAAATTGTTGCCCAATGCGATCTATTTTCATTTGTTGAGAGATGGCCGTTCAGTGGTACGCTCCTTGATGGCAAGAGAAATTCTGGGTGACAAAGACCCTCTTTTGAAAGTCATACGTCCTCCCCAAAATGATCCATATTATGGGCAATGGGATACAATGAGTCGATTTGAAAAAGTATGTTGGAAATGGCAGTACGAAAATCAAATTTTACGACAAAATATTGATAACAAAATACATTTTGAGCAATTAATAAATAGTTATGATTATTTTAAAAATCATTTATTGGATTTATTAAATATAGAAATCAGCGAAGAACGTTGGGCATACCACATTGCCCAACCCAAACACGCCACACCAAGATACAATATTGGTCATTGGAAGGATTGGTCGAATACACAAAAAAAACAATTTGAAAAAATATGCGGCACCGAAATGGAATTGTGCGGATACCCGTAGGGGCATCCCGATCCATCGGAATGCCCAATAAAAAACACCGTAGGGGCGACCTATGTGTCTGCCCAACAAAAAACACAAACAGAAAAAAGCGCAGGATGTAGCGTAAAGAAAACCGAAACAACGAAGGACCCAAAAAAACGATATTACGCCTGATAGTAGCGGATACCTTGTAGCAGCGGATAGCAGGGACACACCACTATTTATCCCACTAGCGTTCCGTTCAAAAAACATACAAAGAAACAGTGTATATAACATAAAACACTATCCTAACAAATCAATTTAATCATTGATTTGACTGGCAAACTTATGCTCTTTATTTCAAACCCAAAACACTAAAAATATGCTAAACAAAAACCTTGAACTTTCGATTGTAATGCCCTGTTTGAACGAGGCAGAAACTTTGGCAATTTGTATTAAAAAAGCCAAAGCATTTTTAAAAGAAAAAAACATTTTAGGTGAAGTTTTGATTGCCGACAATGGCAGTACCGACAACTCACAAAACATTGCCAAAGCACACGGCGCAAGAGTCGTAGATGTCGAGGCAAAGGGGTATGGAAGTGCCTTGATGGGTGGCATCAATGCGGCACAGGGAAAATACGTCATTATGGGCGATTCGGATGACAGTTCTGATTGTATGCTTTTGTCGAAAAGTTGCGGGCAGGACTTGGTGATGGGCAATCGCTTTAAGGGAGGCATAAAAGAAGGCGCTATGCCATTCTTGCATCGCTATTTGGGCAATCCTGTTTTGTCTTTTATTGGTCGATTGTTTTTCAATATTCCCGTAGGTGATTTTCATTGTGGATTAAGAGGATTTAGCAAAGCCGCCTATCAAAAAATGCAGTTGAATACGCCTGGAATGGAGTTTGCCTCAGAGATGGTCGTCAAAGCTTCTTTGAAGGGAATGGACATTACAGAGGTTCCTACAACTTTGTCTCCCGATGGTCGTACTCGTCCTCCACACTTAAATACTTGGCGAGATGGTTGGCGACACTTGCGTTTTTTGATGACTTATAGTCCTAGATGGTTGTATTTGTATCCAGGATTTGCAATGATTGCCTTTGGTATTTTATTGTCTACTTTGTTGTTGTTTTCGACCCAACAAATTGGCAATGTCAATTTCGATATTCAGACCTTGTTGTATTCCTCCTTAATCATCATCATCGGTTTTCAATTTATTGCTTTTTATTTTTTATCCATCGTGTATGCCAATGCTCAGGGCATTTTACCGCCTCGTAAAACCATTCAGCGCATTCTCAAACATTTTAATTTAGAAAAGGGGCTGTTGTTTGGCGGAGGCATTATTTTGATAGGCATTGTTTTGTTTGTCATTGCCTTTATGAATTGGCAAGCGGTCAACTTTGGTCAACTCAGTCCAACAGAAGCCTTTAGAATCAGCATTCCGAGTTGCACCCTCTTGGTCTTGGGTTTGCAAAGTATTTTGTACAGTTTCTTTTGGCATATTTTGAAATTGGAAAAATAATTTTAAATTTTAAATTCAAGATTTAAAATTTAAGATTAGAGGGATTGGGACGGAATGTTGATGGCTTCGTGGGTGGGTGTCTCCCCGCTATCCGCTTTTACTTCTTCCAGGGCAACCGCAATCCCGATAGTCAAGAAGTATCTATTTCATTAACTAGTTAATCGAAAAGATAGTCGGGACTACAGAGGTAACCGCTTCTATCGGGCGTAATATCGTTTCTTTTTGTTCTTCGTCGGTTCTTAAAAATTTTCAATTTAAATGAAGATTTTCAATAAATACAAAATTGACTCCACAGCTTTTTTATACTGGGTGGTGTCGGCAGTGATCCTGGTGTTTTTTGCTTGGCAATACATCGGACACGATTTGTATTGGGACGAAATTATGTCCCTACATTATTTTACTTTTAAAGACTTAGGCGACACCCTTTTTTCTGACAATTACCGACCCAACAATCACATTTTTTTCAACTTATGCAACAATGTATTTAGACAAGGTTTGGGACTAGAAAACTGGTATGCATCTCTGGATAAAATTTGGATGTTGCGTTTGTGTCAAATTCCCATTGCGCTCCTAACACTCTGGGGAATGTTTGCATTGGGCAAACGCTTTTTCAATAAAGAGACGGCTATTTTGACAAGTGTGTTACTAATTAGCACCTTGCCTTTTCTCAACTTTATTACGCAGTTAAGAGGATACAATTTTACATTATTGTTTGTAGTAGGTATCCTCTATTTTTCCTTTTTGTACATAGCAGAACGCAAAAACATTTCACTCCTCATAAGTGCGATTTGTTTGTATCTCTTGTTGTATACCATTCCGTCCAATGCCTATTTTGCCATTCCCTTTGTTTTGTTTTGGGGAATGTATTGGGTGTATGCTTTCGTACAAGAAAGAAGCAAGCAATCCGATCTTCAACATCCTACACTCAGCAATGCATTGTTTAAAATGTTGATGGCATATGTTGTTGTGGCATTGTGTGTTTATTGGACCTATTTGCCTTTCCTAGATAGAATTGTCAGCGACCAATTTATCAGTAGAACCGCCAACAGTCGTTTTTACATTTGGACAGATTTTTTCCCACGTATTGTTCAACACTTTGTCTCGGCTAGGTATTTGGTTTTGCTTTTGAGTCTAGTTGGGCTTTACTTTTTTATCCGTACAAAATCCAATAAACAAGAACGATTTTATTGGTTGATTTTGTTGTTTGTCTTTGTAGGTTCTTTTGCCACCCCATTTTTGAGAAACGACCTACCCCAAGAACGTTATCTCTTATTTGGTCTTCCTTTATTTGTGTTGTTGTTGGCTGTTCCACTGGGCAGTTTACTTCGCCAACTCAAACAGCCAAGTTCTTCAATTTTGCTTTTTGTTGTGTATGTGTATTGTATGCTCACCCTTGGCTGGCAATACCAAAGTGTTCAATCTCAGCTTGTCAATAATGTAGAAAAGGAGAAAAGAGTGGTTGGGCTATATGCCAATTTTTACCAATCGCCCAATTTCCGCCCTTCTGATATTGTTGATTTTATTCAAACACAAGCATTAGATACCGACATTCCCCTTTTGATGATGCCCTATGAATTGGATATGATTGCTGCGGCACAATATCTAAAAACAACGGACATGGACATTTACTTACCCAAACGCATCAAGAATACCGAAAAAGGAAACGAAATGATTTTGTTGTACATCAATCCAAAAGCACCTCAGTATTTAAAAAAGCACATTGCTTACCCCATAGAAGTAGATCAATATAGAGGTAAAAGCAAAATGTCTATTTTACTGGATTATATGAATCACCAACAAGCAAGCACACAGTACTATCTACTCAGTTCTTTTGGCAAACGTTTGGAAAGACTTTATACTCAACACTACAAAATGGGCTATGAATTGGACAAACTGACAAATGACCAAAATGACTTTCAACTATATTTATTGACCAAACGCCTCCCGCTTGTAAACAATGAAAAAAACACTCAGTAAACTAACGCTATTGAATAAAGTAGCTCCTGGTATTTTTATCTTATTATCGGTTTTAATGCTATCTTATTTTGGGGCAAACTACGCCAATCAAGATTTGAGGAGAGACGAAATATTTTCTCTATACAGTTTTGCTTTGCAAGACTTTAAAACAACTGTCACCTACTATCCCGAACCCAACAATCACATCTTTTTCAATTTGTGTAACAATGTACTCAGTCGCTTAACAGGCTTAACCAACTTTTATGAGGCACTGGATTACATCTACATTTTTCGTTTGTTTCAATTGTTGATTGCTTTTGGTACACTCTATTACGTCTTTGTATTTGCTAGGAAGTTTTTCTCCCTACAAGCTGCCTACTTGAGTTCAATTCTACTGGTCACCACTATTCCATTCTTAAACTACATCATGCAGCTTAGAGGATACAATTTGAGTATGTTGTTTTCAATGACTGTATTGTACTACACTTTCTCTTACCTCGCAGAAAAACGAAAACATCAATTATTATTGGCGTGTATCTCTGTCTTTTTACTCCTGTATACCATCCCATCCAATTTGTATTTTTGTTTGGGTTTGGTGGGCGTATTGGGCTTGTACTGGCTTATTGAC
>JAHDIA010000293.1 GCA_020631035.1 Chitinophagales bacterium
ATAATTTTCTTAAATTGGCTAACGTTCTACAAGCAAAAACATAATCTGATGAACAAGTCATTTTTAGTCTTTTTATGCTGTATTGCTCCCTTGTGGCTTTGGGGGCAATCCAAATCCAAGAGTGTCAAGGTTGAGTGGGGCAAAGAGTACAAAGAAAGCCGAAGTGCTACCTTGACAGATATTGTGGCTTTTGACAAAACAAATATTTATGGGTTAAAATACAAGAATGGTGGAATGTTTGGCGGAGGCTCGCAATATGAACTAGAAAAGTACGATGCCGACATGAATCGGGTGCGTTCCAACAAAATTGAATTGAAAAACGCCAATGTACCAGACTCCTTCTTTTTGTTGGAGTTGAACAATAAGATTTACCTCTTCTCTTCCTATCCAGACCAAGGTAGCAAACAAAATACCCTTTCTGTTCAAGAAATTAGCAAAAAAACGCTTGGTCCTGTTGGGAGTAAAAAAGACATTGCCAATATAGATTACAAAGGCAAATCGAGACGAAACAGTGGCAAATTTGGCTATGACTTATCTAGAGACAGTTCCAAATTGCTCATTTACTACAATTTACCCTTCGATAGAAACGAAGAAGAACAATTTGGAGTACACGTTTTCGACAATCAATTGAACGAGTTGTGGCACAAAGAAATCAAATTGCCTTATGAAGATGAACTGTTTGACATAGAACGCTACAAAGTCGACAATGAAGGCAATGTCTATTTGTTGAGCTTGATTTACAACAGCAAACGTAGATCAAAGCGCAATGGAGACCCCAATTACAAATATCAGATCTTTAGCTATGCCGATGAAGGTACAAGCAAAAAAGAATATCCCATAGAACTGGACGAGCAGTTTTTGACAGATATGCAAATTGAAATCACCGACAATCAAGACATCATTTGTGCTGGTTTTTATTCAGACCAGGGGACTTTTAGCATCAAAGGCAGTTACTTTATGCGCATTGATGGAGAAAGCAAAAAGGTCAAAGCCAAAAGCTTCAAGGAGTTTGATATAGACTTTATTACACAAAATATGTCTAGCCGACAAGCAGAAAAGGCAAAAAGGCGTGCAGCACAAGGAAAAGATGTCGAATTATACGAATATGATTTGGACGATTTGATTTTACGAAACGATGGTGGTTGTGTAATGGTCGGCGAACAATACTATGTTAAAACCCTCACTCGAACAGACGTCAATGGTGGTGTTACTGTGACCAACTACTACTATTACAACGACATTATTGTCATCAATGTTGACCCAGAAGGCAAGATTGATTGGGCTAGTAAAATTCCCAAAAGACACGTTTCTTCCAATGATGGAGGATTTTACTCTTCGTATGCCAAAGCAGTAATCAGAGATAAGCTCTATTTTGTCTTTAATGACAACGCCAAAAACCTCTATAATGCAGAAGATGGCAAGGTATACAATTTCAATCTGGGCAAAGATGCCTTGACTGTTTTAGTGACCCTTGATCGAAAGGGCAAACAGAGCAGAGAAGCCTTGTTTAATGCTAGAGAAACGGAGGTACTCATTCGTCCAAAAGCCTGTGAACAAACAGCCCACAACCAGATGGTCATTTTTGGTCAAAAACGCAAAACCCAAAGACTGGCTAAGTTAACTTTTAAATAAGCCTTTTCTATCTCTAAAATGCTTCTTGATTATACCAAGAAGCATTTTTTGTTTGCACACATCAAATGTCATAAAAATGTAATTCTCTCTTGTATCCCTGTACCTTTTGCAGACAATTTGCATTAAAAAATCAAATGTTTTTTTATCATTGACAAAAGAATAAGGGCATTTTGCTTTTTTTGGCAAACATCTTGTATTAAATTTAGAGAATGATTGCGGTATGGCATCTAAAATTGACAAGCTAATTAAGTATTTGCGCTAACAATAAGCTTTTATTAAGACAAATTATTTAGCTGATTATTATTAGATTTTTACAATTTTGTGCATATTGCTGATTCTTTTAGGAGAGTTGGCCGAGTGGCTGAAGGCGCACGCTTGGAAAGCGTGTAAACTCCAAAAGGGTTTCAAGGGTTCGAATCCCTTACTCTCCGCAATTTGAAAAATTATTTATTGATCTAAACCTATTTCTAATGAAAAAATTTTTTGCTCCATTACTTGTTTGTGCAGTAATCTTTCTGTTAGGTACTGAATTCTCAAGTTTAATGGCTCAAACTGATGCCGAACAGGTGACAGGTATTGAATTATTGAAGAAATATTTTATTGATGGTGGATGGCAGTTTATGACCTTGGTTTTGGTCTGCCTTATCTTGGGATTGGCAGTTGCCATTGAAAGAATCATCTCTCTTAACTTGGCTACAACTAACACTAATAAATTATTGCGCAAAGTTTCTAGCAAATTAGATGAAGGAGATTTGGAAGGCGCACAACAAGTATGTAAAGCGACTCGTGGTCCTGTTGCCAATATCTTTTATCAAGGATTGGAAAAAATGGAAGATGGCATAGATGTAGCTGAAAAGTCTATTGTAGCCCAAGGTTCTGTGCAAATGGGTCGTTTGGAAAGAGGATTGCCTTGGTTGAGCTTGTTTATTGCATTGGCTCCAATGCTTGGCTTTATGGGTACGGTAATTGGTATGATTGGCGCATTCGATGCCATTGAGGCAGCGGGTGATATTCAACCTTCTTTGGTTGCAGGTGGTATTAAAGTGGCACTTTTGACAACTGTATTTGGTTTGATTGTCGCCATCATTCTTCAAATTTTCTATAACTATATTGTATCTAAAATTGACTCAATTGTAAACAACATGGAGGATGCTTCTATCAATTTGATTGATTTACTTGCTCGTTACAGAAGAGCTAGAGGTTAAAAGGCTCTTTGTTATTTGTTAATCAAAAAAACAATCAAATCATGGAAGAAATTATTGTAAACTATGGTATTCAATTTACCCTCATTCTAATTGCCATAGCTGCAGGTTTGACATTGCTTTTTGGTGTTTTTCAAATGCTGATGTCACCCAAGAATGCCATCAAAACAATTGTTGCAGTAGCTGTATTGGCTGCAATCATTTTTGGCATTTACTCAATTGCCCCAGGAGAAGTGACAGGTATTTTTAAGTCTTCAAAATATGTTGAAGATATGAAAATAACCTCTGGTATATTAAAGTATGCACATACAGGCATTCTTACTTCCCTTTTCTTGATAGCACTTGCTACAGTGGCTTGGATTGTCTTAGAAATCATCAATATTTTTAGATAATCCACATTTTATTTAGCCATTTATAAAATAAACAATCAACATGGCAAGAAAAAAAGATAGAGAAATACCCGAAATAAATGCTAGTTCGATGGCAGACATTGCCTTCTTGCTACTCATATTCTTTTTGGTAACAACGACTATGGATATCGACAAGGGAATCATTGTGACTTTGCCACCATACTTACCTGACCAAGAAGAAATAGAAGTCAAATTGAACCAACGGAATGTATTGGAAATCTTGGTAAATGCCAGAGACCAGTTGTTGGTTGAGGGCGAGTTGGCAGATGTGTCTGAGTTAAAAGAACTTTGCATGAAACATGTGGACAACAATGGGATTGATCCAGAATTTTCTGACTCTCCTCAAGATGCAGTAGTCTCTCTTCAAAATGACAAGGGAACCAGTTACAATCGCTACATCGAAGTCTACAACGAAATTAGAGCTGCTTACAATCAACTGAGAGAAAATCGGGCCAAGCAACAATTTGGTGTCTCTTATGAAGATTTGGATACTGCGAGACTCAAGGAGATAAAACGGTATTATCCGCTCAAATTATCTGAAGCCGATCCTACAGACTTTGGAAATGCAGGTGGCGGAGAATAATCGCCTCATTGTTGTATCTTTTTATTAGTATAAACATTGTACTAGTAGTGGCGTCTAATCAACGTCCCATTTAATTAATCGAAAAATTGCATCATTATGTTTAGACGAAAAGGAGGCAAAAAAACCCCTAAAATCTCGACAGCATCTTTACCTGATATTGTATTTATGCTTCTCTTCTTCTTTATGGTTGCTACTGTAATGAGAGAGTCTGAGCAGTTGGTCAATATTAAATATCCCAAAGCAACTGAGCTTCAAAAGTTGGAGAAAAAGTCTTTGGTTAGTTATATTTATGTTGGACCGCCAACTACCAAGTATAAGGAGAAATATGGAACTGCTCCACGTATCCAGCTCAACGACGCCATTGCCGATGATGTCAAAGAGATACGTACTTTTATTCAAAATGAGCGGGCTGCCAAACCTGAGAAACTTCAAAATAAAATGACTACTTCGTTGAAAGTAGATCAAGATACCAAAATGGGTATTATCACAGATATAAAGAAAGAGCTTCGTAAAGTAGGAGCCCTTAAAATCAATTATTCTGCTGCCCAAAGAGTTGGTAAATTGTAATTATATACATTCATCCTAAGCAAGCATAAACAAACTAAATGCCGAATGCCTTTTATGGGTGTTCGGCATTTTTTTATTTAGAACGAAACGCTGATTTTTCAAACCTTCTTGTGTCCCTGCTATCCGCTGCTATGGCGATAGGCAGCCGCAATCCCGATAGTTCGTCAGTGTCTATTTCAAAACTGAGAAATTTGAATGAACAATCGGGACTACATCGCCATATTCGCTACTATCAGGCGTAGGCATCGCAACTGTCTACGTGCTGCGTCGTTTCTTTTTTCCATCCGCTTCACGCCTTGCTTCTGTATCTTTCCCTCGTTTGGGGCATTGTATAAATATACAATCCACTCAATTGTAAAACTCCAAACAAATGAAAATACAAAGAGACAAAGCCAGCATCAATGCCAGTTCTATGGCTGATATTGCTTTTTTGTTATTGGTCTTTTTCTTGGTAACGACCTCTATGGACATAGACAAAGGCATAATGGTCGTTCTTCCTCCACATGTTGATGATCCTAGTACCTTGGATTACCACGCCAAAGAAGTACTAGAAATACACCTAAACGCCAAAAATGAACTACTGATTGAAGGAGAGGAGGCAGCCATCAAAGACATCAAAGAAATGGTCGTCACCCACTTAGACAATAATGGGAAACTCCAAAATTTTTCGACTTCTCCTCAAAAAGCCATTGTTTCTATACAAAACGACAATGGAACTACTTATTCACAATATATAGCCGTTTACAATGAAATTAGGGCTGGATACAATCAAGTAAGAGAGCAAAAAGCACAAGCAGATCACCAAAAATCCTTCGAAAATTTGAGCTTAGAGCAAAAAAAACGCATAAAAACGCATTATCCGATAAAAATTTCGGAAGCCGAACCAACCAATTTCGATAAATAACCATCTATTATGCAGTAGTACGTCATGATTTTACAATCAAAGCCTGTAATTTTGGAAAAAAGTTGCAGGCTTTTTGTTTTTTAGACGCTATTCGTACTTTTCTCAGCATACACACACCATCTTATCCCATTTTTTTGTTAAATTAGTGATTATTCTATCTTATACTCAAACACTAAAATTATATGGAACCAAGCCGCTTATTTGACCTGCCTCATTATATGTTGGAAAAATTCCCCAAAGAGGATATGTTGGCAGGTAAAATCAATGGAAATTGGAAAAAATACAGTACCCAAGAAGTCATCGACACTGTGAACCAGCTTAGTGCTGGACTCCAAAAATATGGCATTCAAAAGGAAGACAAAGTTGCCCTCATTTCAGGCAATCGTCCTGAATGGAATTTTATTGATTTGGCTCTCTTACAGATAGGTGCTGTCAATGTCCCCATTTATCCAACCATTACCGAGGAAGATTATAAATTTATCTTCAACAATGCAGAAATAAAACTCTGTTTTGTCTCCAATAATGATTTATTGGGCAAGGTGAGTGCCATTAAAAGCTCTGTCCCTAGCCTTCAAGAAATTTATACTATTGATGAGATTCCAGGAGCCAAAAACTGGAAAGAAGTATTTAATATGGGGGAAGGATTTGATCCTGCTACTGTAGAAGCAGCCAAAGCAAGTGTCAAAGCAGGAGATTTGGCAACCATTATTTATACTTCTGGAACAACTGGTGTTCCCAAGGGAGTTATGTTGTCACACAACAACATTATGAGCAATGTTAAGGCTGTTTCTCAGGTATTGCCTTTGGAAAACAGTGATAGAACCTTGAGCTTTCTCCCATTGTGTCACATCTTTGAAAGAACGGTATTTTACAATTATGTCTACAATGGTTGCTCTATTTATTATGCAGAGAGCCTAGATACTGTGGCTGAAAACCTCAAAGAGGTCAAGCCACATTACTTCTCTACAGTTCCTCGTTTGCTAGAAAAAGTGTATGATAAAATTATGGCAACGGGTAATGGTCTTACAGGAACCAAACGCAAATTGTTCTTCTGGGCAATTGAGCTAGGCGACCAATGGAAACCTACAGGTCGCAGTTTGGCTTATGATCTAAAACTCAATATTGCTCGCAAGTTGATTTTTAGTAAATGGAAAGAGGCTTTGGGTGGTGAGGTCAAAGGCATCATTACAGGTGCTGCTGCTCTACAATCTCGTTTGGCACGGGTATTCAATGCTGCTGGTATTATTGTTCGTCAAGGGTATGGTATGACTGAGTCTTCTCCTGTTATCACCATTGACCGTTTCGAGGACGATGATTGTATGGTTGGAAGTGTAGGACGTCCAATTCCTGGTGTAGAGGTCAAAATCGACCCTAGTAATGGTGAAATTTTAGCCAAAGGTCCCAATGTGATGATGGGCTACTACAAACGTCCTGATGCTACTGCTGAAACCATAGATGCAGATGGTTGGTTGCATACGGGTGATGTGGGTACTTTTGTGGATGGAAAATATCTAAAAATTACCGACCGTATCAAACAGTTGTTTAAGACATCTGGTGGTAAATATGTTGCGCCTCAACCCATCGAAAATAAATTTGTTGAATCTCCTTTTATTGAGCAAATGTTGGTGACTGGTAATGACCAAAAATTTGTAGGTGCCTTGTTTGTCCCCAATGAAGATCAATTGAGAAGTTTTTGCAAAGAGTGTGGTTTAAACAATAGCAGTATGGAGGAGATGATTGCCCAAAAAGAAGTATTGGATAAATTCCAAGAAATTTGCAATGATTACAATCCCAACTTTAGTAAAATTGAAAAAATCAAACGCTTTAAACTACTACCCAAAGTTTGGAGCATTGAAAATGGAGAGTTGACGCCTACAATGAAGGTCAAACGAAAAGTGGTATTGGAAAAATACTCTAAAGAAATTGACGAAATATATGATGTTTGATAAGCTCTAATTAAAATGACATAATATTAAACACCCTCACTATTAAAATAGTGAGGGTGTTTTTTTATCCCACCTACGAAGAACTGAACATTCTCCTCTACGCTTGACAGTAGCGGTTACCCCACAGTGAGCTTCGACAGGCTCACCCTACTTTTCACTTTGTCCCTTGGTACAACATTGAAATGTACTTACAAATGTCCATTTTAGGAATGAACGTTTGGTGTGCCTG
>JAHDIA010000294.1 GCA_020631035.1 Chitinophagales bacterium
AAATTAAGAGCCATTAAGTTTATAAATCAAGCAATCCTAAAAATCAAGTTCATCAAGGTTTAGACAAAAAAGCGTAGGACGAAGCGGATGGATGAAGTTCAAGACGCAGCCCAAAACACGCGCCCGATAACCAGCAGTTCCATAGCCTAGAACCACGCACATTGCACAATAAAAGTTAAATTTAAACAGAAATACAACATTTGTTTTGCCGCTTTTCTATTCCATTTGCCAAGACCCTAAAAAAAATGAATTATTGAAAATTAAATTTGCACTAGTGATTAAATTGTGCTATATTTACCCTGCGTTAAGTTAAATTAAAGGATTATAAATCTATTCCAATATTTATTGGAGGATATAAAGTGTATTTATATGGGTTAATGAAAACAATACACTTTTGACTGATGAGACAACATTTTAAATTCATTTATTTTTTATTTGTGCTTTTGTTATAAGCAAGTCATCATTTGCCTTGTATATAACAGACATTTTGCATATGTCTATGCAATGACTCTAAAAGATTTTGGAGCGACTGTTAACATAGGCTAGCTATGCCCACTAACATTTGTTGTGTGGACCCATCTTGAATAATGGGGTGGGATAAGTATGTTTAAAATGCTTTTTTTCATGAAAACAAATAGCTTTTAATTTATTGATTTTCAGTTACTTAGTCTTTTTGTAAAGGACGGAGATTGATTGAGCACTATGAAAATACAAGGATTTTGTGTTTGCAATGTCAGTACCCCTCCTTTAAATTTGAACCAGAATCAGGAAATGTTTTGCGCTATTTAAATGAGACATTTCCATATTTAGAAAAGAGTAAAGAGCCTAATTGTGAAACCATTTACACACTACCGACAACTAGATTCGATGGACTGTGGTCCAACTTGTCTACGTATGATTGCCAAACATTATGGTAAGTCTTACAGCCTCCCTTTTTTAAGAGAAAAATGCTACATCGACAAAGCAGGTGTCAGTTTAAAAGGCATCAGCGAAGCAGCCGAATTGATTGGCTTGCGAACGATGGCGGTTAAGATTCCGACCAAGGCACCCAAGGATGGAGTATCGCTCTCAGTGGCACCAATGCCTTGTATTTTGCATTGGAATCAAAACCATTTTGTCGTTGTTTACAAAATTTCAAAATCCCACGTTTGGATTGCCGACCCTGCCGATGGCAAACACAAATTGACCATAGAAGAATTTGAGAAAAATTGGATTTCTGCCAAGAAAATGGGCATCGCTTTGTTGCTTGAAACCACCAATGAATTTTACAATAACGATTTGGACGACCACCTCAACAAAGGATTTGGATTTTTGTTGCAATACCTCCGACCACACCGAAAATTGATTGGTCAGTTGATGATTGGTTTGATGCTCGGAACGGTCTTTCAATTGATTTTTCCTTTCCTAACACAAAGCTTGGTCGATATTGGAATTGATACCAAAAATTTAAATTTTATCTACATCATTTTGGCGGGGCAATTGATGTTGTTTTTGAGTTCGACCATTGTACGTTTTATCCAATCTTGGATATTGCTACACATCAGTGTCAGAATCAATGTCAGTTTGATTTCCGATTTTTTGGTCAAATTGATGAAATTGCCGCTAGGCTTTTTTGATGCGAAAAATACAGGGGATTTATTGCAAAGAATAGGCGACCACAAACGAATTGAATCCTTTTTGACCAATTCTTCTTTGAGTGTGTTGTTGTCTTTGACGAACCTCCTAGTCTTTGGTTTTGTACTTGCGATTTACAGCGTACCCATCTTTTTGATTTTTCTCATTGCTTCGATTTGTTATGTGGGTTGGATTTTCTTCTTTTTAAAAATGCGGAAAGAAGTAGATTATAGAGCCTTCCAACAATTGTCTGCCAATCAAGATTCCCTTATTGAAATCATACAGGGAATGCCCGAAATCAAATTGCAAGGCAGTCACCTCAAAAGACGTTGGAAATGGGCAAACATTCAAGCCAAATTGTTTAGGGTACAAATGAAATCTTTGTCGATTAGCCAGTACCAAGATGCAGGTGCCTTATCCATCAATCAACTCAAAGACATTGTCATTACTTTCTTTGCTGCCAAGTTGGTATTGGATGGACAAATGACCCTAGGGATGATGTTGGCGATACAGTACATCATCGGACAGCTCAATTCTCCCTTGCAGCAACTCATTGGATTTATCCGTACTGCCCAAGATGCCAAAATCAGTTTGGAAAGATTGTCGGAAATACATGGAGCCGAAAATGAAGAAAAGCTAGAAGTACAAAAAATGAATACCATTCCTGATGGAGACATCCAAATACAAAATTTATCTTTTCAATATACACCCATCAGTGACCACGTATTACAAGACATCAATCTCACCATTCCTAGAGGCAAGTCAACTGCGATTGTAGGAGCTAGTGGAAGTGGCAAGACGACCTTGATTAAATTGTTGCTCGGTTTTTATCAGCCGACCAAGGGAGCCATCAAAGTCGGTGGACAAAGTTTGGAGACGATTTACACCAAAGTATGGCGGGATCAATGTGGGGTAGTGATGCAAGATGGCTATGTCTTTTCAGATACCATTGCCAACAATATAGCCGAAAGCGACGATGAAACCAATTTGATTAAGGTAATGGCGGCAGCAACCACTGCCAATATTGTAGACTTTGTTCAGAGCCTACCGCTTGGATTTAGTACAATGATTGGTGCAAAAGGCAATGGCATCAGCCAAGGACAAAAACAACGTTTGTTCATTGCAAGAGCCGTTTACAAAAATCCCGAATTTTTATTTTTTGACGAAGCAACGAATGCCCTCGATGCCACCAACGAACGCATCATTATGGACAATTTGAATGCCTTTATGGAAGACAAGACGTCCATCGTGGTTGCCCACAGATTGAGTACAGTAAAAAATGCCGACCAAATCATAGTATTGGACAAAGGGAAGATAGTCGAACAGGGGAGTCACATAGAATTGGTTCAGAACAGAAGTACTTATTTTCAATTGGTAAAGAATCAATTAGAACTCGGAAATTAAATGATTTTTTGGTAGACTAAATTTAAGAAAAATGCCTAGTAACGGACATGATTTTGTATTAAATGCACCTGAACACGAAGAAATATCTGACCTCATTGGCAATCCGCCATCTTGGTTATTGCGTTCGGGCATCTCTATGGTCGGTTTGATTTTTACCACTATTTTGGTAGTGGCTCACTTCATCCAATATCCCGACCAACTACAAGGAGTTGGAACCTTAACAGCCAGTTCGCCACCCCTCGAATTGCTCAGTCGTTCCAATGGATACATTGACAATATATTGGTAGAAAACAATCAGCACGTCAAAAAGGGAGAGGTATTATTGTACATCAACAATACTACAAATCCAGAACAAATAGAACACCTCACAGCTTGGATTGAAACATACGAATCTATTGAAGACCCCAAGGGATTTTTAAATTTAAATATTCCAAGTGATTTGCAATTGGGGAACATTCAAAGCGAATATGCTGGACTCTCTTTGCAATTCAATGAACTCAAACAGAAATTGAAAAATGGCATTGTTTTTCAGCAAATGGACAATATTTCAGGAGAGATTGCCAAATTGAAAAAATTGAATCGCTCACAAGAAAGAGAAAAAGGTATTTATGCCAAAGAATTGGAGTTGAGTCGCAAAGATTATTACCGCAATGTCCAATTGTTCAACGAAGGCATCATCAGTCAGTTGGAATTGGAAAAAGTAAAAACAGCTTTGCTCCAAAAAGAACGACAATATGAAAGTATGGAGAATGGCATCATTCAAAACAACATACGCATCGAACAATTGCAATTGGACAAACTCAAACTCAGAGGAGGTAGGGCAGACGAAATGGATCAATACCAATTTGGGATAGCCGAAACCATTTCCCGTATTCGTTCTAAGATCGAAGCTTGGACCAAGACCTATAGTATAGAAGCGCCCATAGACGGCGTGGTATCTTGGGGCAAAGATGTGATTACCAATAAATCAGTCAAACAAGAACAAGTATTGGCGTACATTTTACCCGAAACGACCGATCAAAAATACTTGTCTTGTTCCCTGCCAAGCAACAATGTTGGCAAACTAGAAAAAGGACAAAGAGCCATTGTTAAATTTGATGCTTATCCTCACAAAGAGTTTGGTATGGTGGTTGCCAAGGTGGGCTCTATTTCTAAACTCCCCGAAACCAACAAAGACAACCAACAATTTTATGAGGTAAAAATTCCTCTAGAGGAACCCATTAAAACAGATTTTGATAAAAGCATTCCCTACAAACCCAATATGATGGCATCGGTCGAAATCATTACCGAGGACCAATCGGTTTTGGAGCGCATCTTCAATCAATTTATCTCTATTATTAAAAATGTTTAATGGCTACTTTTTTTTTAAAAAGTATATGCTAGTCAAAGAAAGAGTGACTTATTAAAGGCGACACCTTTAAATCATTATTGAGTAAAAGATCAACTAACACACATTTTACAATTATTTAAAAATACCTGACATGACCTTAATAGAAAAATTGCAGCAAATTGAACGAGTAGACGGTCTTATTAGAAGAAAGTCAACTGGTCCTCCTTCTTCACTTGCCAGTCGTTTGGGCAAGTCAGAAAGATACATTTACAATCTAATCAATTTAATGAAAACAATGGGCGCACCCATCTATTTTTGTTACGCCAGCAATAGTTATTGCTACGAACAAGAAGTGATTTTTTCTATGGGTTTTAGCCCTAAATCTAGACAAGTAGTGGGAGGCAAAGCTCCTTTGGTTTTGGCGATGCAACAATCAATGGACCATAGACTTGGAGGAATGTGATTTTTTATGGGACGGCACCTTGCTTGGCTTCGTGGGAGGGCGACTCCCTGCTATCCGCTTCAAGTCCCAATGGTTTGGAAATCTAACAGCTTTTAAAACCTATTAGATTTTACCAAACCATTGGGAGCTTTCCACTACTATCAGGCGTATTCTAGATCATTCACTCCCTTGTTTTCTCGGATAATTATTAAATCAAAAAAATGAAATATACTCTTAAAAATCAAGTATGGATTGTCAAAAAAATGCTGGATCATTTTGGTGTATTTTGTGAAGAAAAAAACATCAAAAAATTTCTCAGTCACCACATTGACATCAGTACCCTAAAACCCATATCGGATTACTTAAAATTGCAAGGAGTTGGGAATATGGCGATTACCATTCCCTTGCCAATGCTGTCTCAAATTCCACTCCCTGCCATTGTACACTGTGAAAGCGAGGGAGAACAATATTTTCTCAACATCCTAGCAGTAGAAGACAATGCCATTACCATTTATGGAAGAACAGACCAGCCAGAAAGCATCACCAAAGAAGCCTTTCAATCCTTTTGGACGGGTTTGGTTTTGATAGGAGAAAAGGCAAGTGCGCCATTGCTAGAGAGCAAGCAACAAACCAACATACAAGAGTGGTTCTTGTATGGCTTTGGGTTACTTGCCTTAACGGTATTGATTTTTGTAGGCTTTCAAGCGACCAATGTAGGCCATTTTTTGTTTACACTAATGATGTTGTTGGGTGTGGGTACTTCTTTATTGTTGTTGTTAAAAGAAGCTGGAACAAGCAATGGACTCATAGATTATTTTTGCACAAGAAAAAAAGAAAGCAAAATCAATTGCAATGCCATTTTATCCAAAGACGAAAAGTTGTTTGGTAAAATTCCATATGCCGTAGCAGGAATGACTTATTTTTTGACAACAACTTTGTTGGGCATTTTGCTACCCAATGCCTTGCCTTATGCTTTTTTGATAAGCTTATTGGGCATTCCCTTGATTGTGTATTTGTTTTACAAACAAGCCTTTGTATACAAAATGTTTTGTGGCTTGTGTTTGCTTTTGTCACTGTGCTATGTTTTGGGCTTGGGAAGCTATTTGATATTGGACACCAATTTGTTGACTGCCTTTTCATTTGAAGCCTTTTTTGCCTTGGTATTTGTAGGGCTTTCCTCTTTTGGTTTAGCCAATTTGATACAATTTGCCTTAAATAAAAACAAGGAAACAGAATTGAAAGAAAACCAAATCTTTCATTTGAAAACAAACAAAGATTTATTTGTAGGAATGCTCGAAAAGGATAAGTTAGATATTTCTGAGGAAATTGCCCCTATTATTTTAAATGAAGAGGCGGAAGGAGAAAACATTTTGAGTGTGTTTGTGAGTATGACTTGTCCTTTCTGTATTTCCTATGTAGAATCTCTGAAAAAGGTATACAAACTTTGTCCTGAAACCCGTTTTGAAATATATGTGGACTGTGAAGAAACCTCCGATAAAATTGATGCCATTATGAGTTTGGAGGGTGAAACGGGGATTGATACTTTTTTGGAAGTTAGTAAAAACAAAAAGCCCATAGAAAATATCCCGCAAAGCATTCTGGGATATACGCAAAAATATTTAAATTGGGAACAAAAAAATAAAATAAATATTTTTCCGAGTACTTATTTTAACGGGTATAAGGTGCCCACATTTTATACCTGTCAAGATTTGATTTATCATCTTAGCTAATAAAAACCAATTTATAAAATGAAATATTTGACAAAAACAATTTTAATGATGTTTCTTTTGACAGTGATTGTAGGTTGTAGTGCAACCAAAGCGCAGAAAAACACAACAGAAGAACAAAATAAATTTTCAAGCATTGTAGAAGGCTTGACCAATGTGAAAATAGCCGACCTAGAAGGCTTTACATTGCCATTAGATGGAGAAAGCATTCCTTATTATTCCATAGAAGGAGAAAGAATACAGGGAGCAGAGATTATGAGTTATTTGACCAATCAAGCATTCAACTTAGAGCCTTATGTAGATTCGGAAAACAATGTTCAGGTTTTGGTGTTTAGGCCAGCCACTGAAGAGGAATTACAAAAGAAACAAGAAGCAACAAAAGAAAAGGAAGAGGTACATCCATTGAAGGGGAAAGAGGGCTTGCCTTTTGAGGTGACAGATATAAATGGGATGGACTATTCGCTTGAAAGTCTAAAAGGAAAAATTGTCGTAGTCAATTTTTGGTTTACAGCTTGCGCCCCCTGTCGAAAAGAAATCCCAGAATTGAATAAATTGGTCGAAAAATACACAGACCAAGAGGTGGTTTTTTTGGCATTTGCTAAGGATGATACCAAAAACATTCAAACATTTTTAGAAAAGCAGGTATTTAATTACAGCATCATTCCCAATGCAAATGAATTTGTAAAACAATATGAGATACAAGCTTTCCCAACTAATTTAATCATAGATCAAAGCTCTAAAATTGTTTTTGTAACCGAGTCCTACTCAAGTGAAACAGTTGATGCTATAGATGAAAATGTTGAGGTTTTATTGAAACAGTAAAATCTTTTTTGCAAAAAAAAAGTACTGCAAGTTCTATGCAGTTAAGTACTGTGTAAATTAAATTTCTATACAAAGAACGCACGGAGCCTGGTAGCCATAGCTACCATAGGCGAGTAC
>JAHDIA010000295.1 GCA_020631035.1 Chitinophagales bacterium
AACAAACTTCAGACAATGTTACCATTAATGTCTTGGAGTTCAATGGCCCAATGATCAACATCAATGGTCCTGATGCTTTGAGGGGAGGAAACGGTTTTGAATATTAGTGGAGAGTATGCAAGTATTGAATGGTTTGCAAGTAACAATGGTGAAGCTGTAGGCAATGCTTTAAGTAGCGGAGTCAACTTTACTGTAGAAAATGCAGGAACCTATATAGCGCTTGTTGAAGATAATAATGGATGTACTGGTACTTCTAATGAAGTTGAAATAATAAACAATACAATTAGTACAGTTGAAATAATAGGAGGAAATAATCTAAGTATTTGTGAAGGAGAAAGCATTACCTTAACAGCAAGTGTAGGATTGGAAAATTATCAATGGTATTTGAATGGCAATCCAATTGGAAATGACGCCAATACCATAGAAGTAAATACAGCAGGTACTTATACTGTTTCTGCTAATGAAACAGATTTGTGTACCGCTACATCTGAGCCTGTTGTTTTAATAGTGAATGAGAATCCTGAACCACAAATTGAAGCGAGCAATCCAACTGATTTGTGTGAAGGAAATTCCTTGACCTTGACAGTTGTTGGAAGCTATGAAAGTTACCAATGGTTTGATGCTGATGGAAGTATTGCTGGAGCAACAGGAGCAAGTTTGAATGTTAGTGAGTCGGGTGAATATTATGTAGTAGTGGAAGATGACAATACTTGTACAGGAACATCCAATACTATGAGCATTACAGTAGGAGCCTTGCCAAGCCCAGAAATTGAATTGTTGAGTGGTCCTCAAGAACTATGTGAGGGAGAAACCGCAACACTTGGTGTTGTAGGAACTTACAGTAGCTATCAGTGGTATGACGAAAATGGAACAATTACTGGAGCCAATACTGCTACTTTAGAAGTCAATGAGGCGGCTAATTATTATGTCATTGTTTCAAATGAGCAAGGATGTGAAGGGACTTCTGGAGAGATGGCCATCACAGATAATTTGATAAGTACTGTTGAAATCTTAGGAGGCAATCAAGAACTATGTGAGGGAGAAAGCACGACCTTGACAGCAAGTACTGGCTTAGAAAATTATCAATGGTATTTGAATGGCAATCCTATAGGAGATAACTCAAACACCTTAGAAGTAAATACTACAGGGACTTATACAGTTTCTGCAAACGAAACAGCTTTATGTACAGGCGTTTCTGACCCAATCGTTTTAACAGTAAATGAAAATCCTCAACCACAAATTGAAGCGAGTAATCCAACTGATTTGTGTGAAGGAAATGCCTTGACTTTGACAGTGGTAGGGACTTATGCAACTTATCAGTGGTTCAATGGAGATGCTTCAATCAGTGGAGCCACAACTAATAGTGTAGGAGTAAGTGAATCAGGAAACTATACTGTAGTAGTAGAAAATGAAAATGGATGTACTGGACAATCAAATGCAATTAATATCAATGTTGGTGGTTTACCAAGTCCAGAAATTGAATTGTTGAGTGGCACCCAAGACCTCTGTGTGGGAGAAATGGCAATACTTGGTGTGGTTGGTACATACAGTAGCTATCAGTGGTATGATGAAAATGGAGCCATTACTGGAGCCAATACCGCCTCTTTAGAAGTTAATGAAGCAGCTAATTATTATATAGTTGTTGCCAATGAAGAGAATTGTGAGGGGCAATCAGAGCCATTCCCAATCGCAGTAAACCCATTGCCATCGGTTAACATCACTGCCCCCAATAATGAAATATGTGAAGGTGAAACATTAACCCTGAGTACCAATAATATTTTTGAATCTTATGAGTGGTACTTAGATAATACAAATTTGGGCAATGGCCCAGAACTAGAAGTGAGCAGTTCTGGTAATTATACTGTAATGGTGACCGATGCGAATGGATGTAGCAATGAATCCATTATTTTTGGAGTAGTAGTCAACGAACTGCCAGTTGTTTCAATCAATATTCCTGGTGGACAAAATACTTTCTGTGATGGAGGCAATGTAATATTGACAGCCATTATAGAAGATAGTGACAACAATGGAGGTGGAGGTGATGATGACAATGACGGTAGTATGGAAGTGTTCAATTGGTACTTAAATGATGAGCAAGTACAAAGCAGTAATGATCCCAATTATATAGCGACTGAATCTGGTTCCATCTATGTAGAAGTCACAGATGTCAATGGATGTACCAATGTGTCTGAAAGTGTAGAAATAAATGTATCTGCTTTGCCAGAACCAGAGATTACTCCTTTAGGAGATTTGGAGATTTGTGAAGGCGAAAGCACTTCATTGACGGTGACTGGTTCTTATACAATGATACAATGGTCTTTGAATGGCACACCAATTGATGGAGCAACAAGTTCAGAATTGGTGGTGGGTATTGCAGGAGCTTATACCGTTTTTGTAGACGACAATGAAGGATGTAGTGGAACCTCTTTACCTGTGGAGCTTATTGTCAATCCCAATCCAATTGTAGAAATTACCACAGAAGCAACAAGCATTTGTGAGGGGGAGGCAACGACCATCAGTGCAACGGAAGGAATGAGTACTTATACTTGGTATCAAGATGGGATAGAAATAAATGGAGAAACCAATTCTAGTATTACGGTTTCTGAGGCGGGAGTGTACAGTGTTGTTGGTATAGATCAAAATGGGTGTACAGCAGAATCAAATGATATTGAAATTACTGTGTCTAGTGTCAATACTCCTGAAATTGTGTTGGTCAATGGTAGCGAAAATCTTTGTGAAGGAGCAAGTAGTTTTATTGGCATCAATGGCAATTTTGCTTCTTATCAATGGTACAATGAAAATGGACCTATTGAAGGTGAGACAAGTGCTATGTTGGAGACCAATGAAGCAGGTACTTATTACGCTGTTGTAAGCAATGCATTGGGTTGTGAAGCTCAATCAGATGATTTTACCATCAATGTAAATGGATTGCCAACAGTCAATATTATTGGAAGTGAAAATGAAATATGCTCAGGTGAGATGTTGACATTATCTGTTAATGGAGATTTTGAAAATTATCAATGGTACTTGGATGGTGTGTTTATTGAAACAGGACAAGAAATCACTGTTGAGAATGCAGGTGATTTTACAGTTGTTGTAACAGATGCCAATGCTTGTAGTGTAGAGTCTGCTCCTTTTACAGTAAATGTAAATCAATTGCCAATTGTGGATCTTGAAACACCTAATGGCGAAACCATTTTCTGTGAAGGGGAAAGTGTTAGCATTATTGCATATGTTGATAGTTTTGGTGATGGAAGTGCGGGCGATGATGATCCACAAAGTGGAAATGGGTTTATTTTTACTTGGTACGAAAATAGTGAAGAAGCACAAAGCGGAGATATGCCAACATTTGATGTGACTGAATCAGGAATGATATATGTAGAGGTAACAGATACCAATGGTTGTATGGCTCTTTCTGAAACAATAGAAATAATTATTTCTGCTAGCCCACAAGCTGAAATTGATATACAAGGCCCACAAATCTTCTGTTCTGGTGAAACTACTACTTTGAGTCTGCCATCAACTTATGCCAGTGTACAGTGGTATGTCGACGGCAATGCGATTGATGGAGCAACAGATTATGATTTATTGGTTACAAGCTCTGGTTCATACACCGTTTCTGTTGTGAGCAACGATGGCTGTATTGGTACATCAGAAGCTGTTGTAATATTGGTGAATGACAATCCTTCCATTCAATTAGGAAGCGTTCAAGATATGATTTGTGAAGGAGAAAGTACCACGATTACGGCAACAGCGGGTTTTGCTTTGTATACTTGGTATTTAAATAATATTGAAATAGAAACAAGTTCATCTAATACATTGAGTGTTAGTCAAGAAGGAAGCTATTCTGTAGAGGTGCAAGGTACGTCCAATTGTTCTGCTGTTGCAGAACCTATTTTTATTGAAGTATTGGATACTCCTGAACCTACTTTGCAAGTTGAGGGAGATAGTGAATTTTGTGAAGGTGGTAGTGTAAACATTGTTGCAGATACTGGATATGATAATTATGAATGGTTTGTAAATGGTAGCAGTGCCCAAAATGGTACACAAAATATTTTATTGCTAGAAGAAACAGCAGAGGTATATGTACAAGTTACAGGAACCAATGGATGTTTGGGAAGTTCTTCAAGCATAACAGTCAATACCAACCCATTGCCTGCTCCACAGATTGTTGCGAGTGGAGGCACAGATATTTGTGAAGGGGAAGAAATTACACTAGCAGTATCAGGAGATTACAGCATTGTTCAATGGTATTTGAATGGTACGGCCATTCCAACAGGTGTATCCAATGTGATTACTGTCACTGAAGCAGGTAGCTATACTGTAATGGTTGACGATGCTGTGTCTTGTAGTGGTACTTCTGATCCTGTGGAGGTCAATTTAATTAATATTCCAGAACCACAAATCATTCCAGGTGAAGTCTCTATTTGTGGACAAAATGAGCTTCCTGTAATGTTGCAAACACAAGCGATTTATGAAACATATGAATGGTACAGAAATGGAATCTTAGTACAGTCAGGTACCAGTCATACATTGGCTGTATTTGAAACTGGATTCTATACTGTACAAGTGTATGGTGAAAATAATTGTAGTACTAGCTCAACACCTGTTGAAGTAAATATAGGAGAAGATCCTATTCCTGTAATTGAGAACAATGACATTACGACTGCCTGTATTGGAGAATCTATTGATTTGAGTGTAAGTGGACCTTATTCTGATATTCAATGGTATCTAGATGGTACACCCTATGCTACAGGAAGTACATTGAGTGCAACGGAAGCAGGTACATATACTGTGACTGTTACAGATTTTAATGGATGTGTAGGAAGTAGCGATGGGCTTACTTTAGAGTTTGTACCAATACCAGTTGTTGAGATAAGTAATGATATAGATCCAGATAGTGATGTAGTAGGTGTTTGTCAGTCAGATGTTCCTACTGTTGTGCTAACCGCTACAGAAGGATATGTAACGTATGATTGGTACTTGAATGGAGAAAGTGTGGTGCAATCTAGTGGTTCCAATACATTACAAGTCAATACTTCTGGAATTTATTCAGTTGTGGTAACTGATGACAATGGGAAAGTAAGCAACCCAAGCAATGATATGGTGATTAGCTTTTTCCAAGACCCAAGTATTCAGTTGAGTACACCCGATGATTGTTTGTGTATAGGGGAGAGTACAACCTTGAGTGGTGTTACAGATGGACTCACTTATTCGTGGAGTCCAGCAGTTAGCCTTTCTTGTAGCAACTGCCCTGAACCAACAGCTGCACCAAGCGAAACGACTACCTATACATTGACTGTTACAAATGCCAATAATTGTACAGCTACTGCTCAAATTACAATAGAAGTAAAAGAGCCTACTGTGCTTACTATTAATGATGCAAATGCAATGCTTTGTCCCAACGAAATTACAACTTTGGGAGCAGATGAAGGTTTTACAAATTATACTTGGTATGGAGACAATGAGGTGATTTATCAAACAGGTGAATCTAATACATTTGATGTAAATGTAGCAGGAAACTATTATGTAACCGCTATAGACAGTAATGGCTGTGTATCTACTTCGAATGCCGTTACAGTGCAACAAATGCAAACACCACCTCTGTCATTGTCTGTGTCTGGTACAGGTACTTTCTGTGAACAACAAGAAATGACCATAGAAGCTTCTAATGGTTTTGAGTTGTATGAATGGTATGAAGACAATGTATTGGTACAAACGACTACAGCTGAAGAGCCTTCGTATACAACGACCAATACCTCTCTATTGTATCTTATAGCAATAGATGCCAATGGATGTGGCGTGCAATCAGAATCTATTTTAATTGATCCTAGTGCATTGCCAGAACCTCGCATCCTTATTCTAGGAGAAGATACCATATGTCCTGGAAGTTGTACAGAGTTAACAATTCCTGGCAATTATCAAATGATTAGTTGGAAACTTAATGGGGTAGACATTCCTGGAGCAAATAATGCAACGGTTACGGTTTGTGACGGTGGTTTATACTCGGTGACTGTAAGCGATTTGGAAGGGTGTAGTGGTGAATCAGGGGCCGTTGAAATTGTAATATTAGATGCGCCAACTCCAAGCATAACTGGAGGAGAAGAACCCATTGTATTATGTGGAGCGGATAGTTATATGTTAGAGGCAGAACAAGGCTATGTCAATTATGCTTGGTATCAAGATGGAGTACTCTTGGTTCAAGATGGTAGTAGCAATGTATATACTGCAAATAACAATGGGGCTTATGCCGTTTTTGCAACAGACCAAAATGGATGTAGCGGTTGGAGTAATACAGTGAATGTAGAATTAAATGGAACAATTGATGTTAATCTTTCAAGTAGCAATGATACCATTTGTTCAGGTGAAACAGTCAATCTGTTTTCTAATGGAAGTGCTGCAAGCTATACTTGGTCCCCTGATGATGGAAGTCTGTCTTGTTTGGATTGTGCCCAAGTAGAAGCGACTCCTACATCTACAACTACCTATACACTCAGTATTGTAAGTGCTGATGGATGTGTTTCTACAGATAGCATTACCATTTATATTGAAGAGATTCCAACACCAGAAGTAGCAGTAGTTTCTCCAAATGGTGTTTGTGAGGGAACCAATGTGGAATTGGAAGCACCAGCAGGATTTGAAAATTATATTTGGTACTGGAATGGAATAACAATTGTACAAAATGGTAACAATAATTTATATAGTGCAACAGAATCAGGTATGTATCAAGTTGAATTGCTTGCTTCAAATACTTGTACTTATTTGACAGAAGCTGTTGATGTACAAATTTATCCGCTTCCTGATCCACCAGAATTGTCTGCTGGAGACAACAATAGTTTCTGTGAAGGCGGTGAAATCAATCTTTTCGCTGTATCAGGAGACAATGTATATGAGTGGATCATCAATGGTAGCTCGGCAACTGCTGACCCAGATGGCGCAACCCTAGATTATGACCCTATTAATTCAGCAGTATCAGTTACAGTAACCAATGAGTTTGGTTGTCAGGCACAGTCTGCAACAACAAACTTGAATGTGAATGAGTCACCTGTTCCTATGATTTTGCACAACAATTTACAGGCTTGTATTGGAAGTTGTGTTGAATTGTCTGTACCAGGTGCCTATACTTATATTCAATGGTATATTGATGGGGTAGAAATACCCAATGCAAATGAGTCGTTCTATTGTGCAGATTTATCTGGAAATTATAGTGTTTTTGTTTACGATGGAAACAATTGTTCTGGTTTGTCTGATGGGGTAGATGTAGCAATTGGTGGCTTGCCAGAAATTGTATTGACACCCGATAATGCTGCAATTTGTGAAACGGAAGAAATTGATGGAATATGGTTGACGGCTACAGAAGGGTTCCCACACTATAATTGGTACTTGTATGGGCTAGTATTGGTTCAGTCAGGACCAGATAATATGTATTATGCAACCGATGGAGGAATT
>JAHDIA010000296.1 GCA_020631035.1 Chitinophagales bacterium
GTCATTCTACATTCGTCATTCTACATTCGTCATTCTACATTCGTCATTCTACATTCGTCATTCTACATTCGTCATTCTACATTTGTCATTACTCTGTTTTTTTGAGAAATGCCCAAGTTTTTGAAGGCAAGTCTTCTGTTGCTTCTTGCAATTCAATGACTAAGACATTGGGTTCTGCCTTGATGACTTGATAGGTTTCTGTTTCATCTATTGCCCCGCCTTTTTCAAGTGCATTGCTGTATCCTATTTTTTCTTTGAAGTGAAAAACCATTGTTTGTTTATCCTGATCTATGGTAAAATCACCTTTTCGGGAATACCCAAACCCACAAGTAGGTGGAAGATTGAAAGTCACCTTATTATTGGCTTCAAAGACCAACTGTGACCAACCACCTCGTCTGATTCCTGCGGGGCTTACTTCTCCATCTTCATTGAGTACTGCTTCGTCCCAAGTTCCCAGTAAATGTTGATCAATCATTGTTGCTTTTTGTTGTTCACAAGAGGGGATTATTGCAAGGATGAATCCAATACATAAAACTAAGGTTTTCATTTTGTTTAGTTTGGTACGAGCTTAAAGTTAAAACTTTAATGGCTTTCCTTGGTAAAAATCGAGAATTTTGAGTCGAAAAACATATTCGTACTTGGCACTGTTGAGGTTTAGTTTGGCAACTGACAAAGCATTTCGAGCAGTTGAATATTCGAGTGCTGTCGCCAATCCCAGCTCGTAACGTCGTTCAACATTGTTGAGTGATTGTTGAAGCGATTCAATATTTTTAAGGGTTGTTTCGTAATTTTTGGCGGCTGAACGAGCAGCTTGGTAAGCCTGTTGAATCGTTTGCAATAGACCATTTTGGGTCAATTCTCGGCTAAGTTGTGCGTTTTTGACGGCCAATTGGGAACGAGTAATGTTGTTTTTGACTCGATAATTGTTGAAGATGGGTACACTGACTCCCAAACCAAAGTTATAGCCAAAGTTGTTGGTAAATTGTTCTCCAAATGGAGTTACTTTTTCTTCTGTAATGGTTACAGCTGGTTCGTCGAAGAAAACAGGAAGCTCTCCATTTGGGGAAGGGAGATAACCAATAGGCATTTGTACAAAAGAATCAACTCGAAAATCTGTTGGTTGTTTGATTCCTGCAAAATTGGTACTTGCCCCAGCAGAGAGGGAGACACTTGGCCATTTGCCTCCTTCAGCGATTTCTACATTTTTTTCAGCTATTCTTTCATCTAATTGTGCTGCCTGTACTTCGGGCAGTTCACTAAGTGCCTTCGTATAAATAGAATAGACATCCATTTTGTCCAATTCATTGGCAGACGGTGGTTCCATTTCTGGTACAACAACCTCAATAGGTTGTTCATAATAATCCAATATTTGCATCAGATTGAGTCTTGCCAACTCTATAGAATTTTCGGCATTAACAATCGCCAATTGCTCATTGGCTATTTGAGCTTCGATGTTAAGGATGTCACCTTTGGGTAGGACGCCTGCTCTGATGAGTTTTTCGGTACGTTGTTTTTGCTCCTCACTTAACAATATTTGTTCTTGGAGCACTTTGAGTTGTTCTTGTGCTTGCAATAGGCTAAGATAGGCAGATACAATATTCAATCCCAGATTGTTTTCTTGTACTCGATTTTGGATTTTGGTGCTTTCCAATGCCATCTCATTGCGTTCGATGGTATTTTGGATGGTAAAGCCTCTAAACAAATCTACCCTAGAATTTAAGCTCAAAAATACGGTAGGAGTTGCACGGGTAATAAATTCGTTGGTAGTTGGGTTAATGAAACGCCCAAAATTGTACTGTCCTCCTGTTGATCCATTAAGAGAAGGATAACGATCATCCTTACTTTGTTTGAGATCAATTTCAGCAAACTCTGAATTGAGTTTGGATTGCTTGAGCTGAATGTTGTGATCTTTGGCATATCTAAAACATCTTTCAAGAGTCCAAGAATTGGTTTGTGCCTGCATATCTAAGCCAATAAAAGTAATACATATTACAGCAATGGCAAAAAGGTGGTAGTTTTTCATTCTATACATTTGCATTTCTATCTTAAATTAATCGAAATTTAGAGACAATAATTCCGTTCTTTGAAAAAAAGTGTGCAAAAAGTAAACATACTTTTTATTAAAAGAACCCATGATTCCATTATTATTCAATTTTTGGTCGCATTTTAGCATGTAAAAATCATTACACTTATGTTAGACCCCAAAAATAGGGATGAATATTTTATGAAACAAGCTCTTTTGCAAGCTCAATTGGCAGAAGAAAATGGCGAAGTACCTGTTGGTGCATTGATTGTCTGTCAAAATACCATCATTGCGAAAGCGTACAATCAAACAGAGCAACTCAAAGATGTGACTGCTCATGCAGAAATGATTGCCATTACTTCTGCTGCGAATTACCTTAACAGTAAGTATTTACACGATTGCACCATATATGTTACACTTGAACCCTGTTTAATGTGTGCTTCTGCATTAATGTGGGCACAAATTGGTCGAATAGTTTTTGGCGCAACTGATCTTAAACGTGGTTTCCAAAATTATGATTTACCCGTTTTACACCCAAAAACTCAATGCGAACATGGTTTATTAGAACACGAATGCGGCATCATTTTAAGCAATTTTTTTAAAAACAAACGAAAATAATGAACAAATACAAAACCAGTCTACTACTTTGCTTGAGCTTTTACTCTATCTCCTTAATGGCACAACCCAGTTGGAACTGCAATATTCTTCCTGGTAGTACTAGTCATACAATTATTACACCAGATTCACTCGATACCTTTCTCAATGGAGATATTTTACAAGAAGGTGATTATTTAGGCTTCTTTTATGAGAACGAAGATGGGGTCGAAAAGGTGGCTGCTTGTTTGGAGTGGATTGATGATACCAACAATGGTGTTTTGGTTTTTGGAGACGATTCTTCTACCGAAATAAAAGATGGCTATGCTTTGGGCGATAGCATTAAGATGAAAGTGTGGAAAAGTGCCACTCAGACAGAACACGATCTTTATGTAGAATTTACCCTACCCAATACCTTTGGTATTTTTCCTGATGCTTATAATACCTATGTCCCCAATGGCATCAGTATTATAGATAGTATTGGTTACCGCAATGCAGGAACCACGCCTGTCGAATTAAAAATCTTCTTAGAAGGACCATATGACGATGGCGGAATGAAAAAGGGCCCTAACTTCCCCATACCACTCAATCACCCTTACAATGCTCAACCCTACGATTATACTGGTACAGAATCTTTGGCTAGCATTCCCAATAATATGATTGATTGGGTTTTGTTGGAAGCACGTTCAGGCACCCCCAATACATCGGGTACTGTAGCAGGTACTACTGTAATTGAACGAAAAATGGGCATTTTGCTGGAAAATGGAAATGTCGTTGATCCTCTTACATTTGATAAAATGTATTTTCAAACGCTTACTGCTGGTGAAAGTTATTATGTAGCGGTACGTCATCGCAACCACTTAGATGTCTTGAGTTCTGTTCCTTTTGTGGCAGGTACGACTCCTTTTATACACGACTTTACCAATGATGTCACTAAGGCCTTTGGTCCTGAACAGCTCAAACTCAATGAAGACAATTATGCTGTTTTGTATGCGGGAGATTACAATAGTGATGGCACCATACAAGTGTCTGACAAAGACCTTTGGGAAATGGCTCCTGCCCTCAATCAAGTATATGAATACACCGACGGCAATTTGGACGGTTTGGTACAGGTAACCGATAAGGATTATTGGTTCAATAACAAGGCTAAATTGGGAATCGTCGAGATTCGGTATTGATTTAATTGTGAGTTGTAAATTGTGAGTTATGAATTGGCTGATCGCTGTGCATTTATAATTTATAACTCACAATTCATCCCGATATATCGGAATAGGGCAACGTCATTAACTCTGTGGCTGCGTTTGGTCTGGTTAACCGACGCATGCTTTGCCCTTCGTACAAGCGTGCATCCGCCCGCTCATCCGACGCTTTTTAGCTATTTTTTCGCCCTATGCTTCTTTCCAGTAAGCAGTACAGTCTCTGGTACGTTTGAGCATACGACGTCCGATCATTTCTCTACGCAATAATGCTGCATCATTGAAAAGGTGGTATTGATCCAGCAAAACGTTGATTTCTCTTTCTGAGTATTTTTTGTCTACTTCTACTTTCTCCAATAAGTAATCCAAGACCTCTTGTTTTACTTTGGGACGAGCAGGCCATTGTATGACTCTCCCTTGCTCGTCTAGAATGGTACTGATATTGGGTGGTGTTTTAGGCATGATTAACAAATTCAAATAGGTTTATACAAAAAAAGCAACATTCAATGTTGAATGTTGCTTTTTTACAAACGTTTTCTTTGTTGAATTGATTCCGTTTTATTGAAAATATTTCAGTCTGTTCTGCGAATGCGACTGAACGCCCAGAACATTTGCTTCAAAGAATTTTTAAAACCCTTCTTCTGTAACAGGTCTTGGGAATTGTTCAAATATTTGATCTCCATCTCTGTCAAGTGGCAATTCGCCCAAACGATCATAGCGTCTCATATCAATCCAGCGATGCCCTTCTCCAAATAGTGAATAGCGTCTTTGGTGTAAAACCTCATTGATTAGAGAATCGTCGTCCATTTCGCCTGTATAGTCCCCTACACCTGCGGCATTTCTGATAATGTTGATGGCTGCAACTGCTTCAGCATTATTGGTCCCAATATTGGCTTCAGCATAAATCAAAATCAATTCTTCGTTTCGGATGATGGGCGCACTGGCATCTCTAGCACCATACATAGTCACTTGGTATGAAGCCGATAAATCGTCCAATTCAACTGGAACAGACAATTCGTCGCTCGCCTCTAACAATGTTAATTTATTGGTGATTCTAGCATCTCCTTCTTCGGCATCTGCAATAAAGGAATCGTGTGCAAGGTACAAATCGTTATTCGCTACATTGAACAATGGGTTGGGCACATCGTTTCCAGATGTTCCAAAAACATAATATGCTCCCTTATTTAGTTCTCCATTCAAATCAAAAAAGGAAGAAGATAACAAGTCTAATGCTCTTGCATTGTTGTTTTGGTACAAGGCTACTCTCGCTGCCAAAGCTCTATTGAATTGGCTAAAACCTCCTACACCTGCTATGTCTCCAAATCCACTAGACAAAGAGAATGCAAATTCAGCACCTTCCAAGTGACTATTTGCTTCATCCAATAAATCAGCAATGGCGTCAAGCGATGCCTGATAAGAGCCTGTAAATGCCCCTGGAGCATCAGGATTAGCCACATCTACTCTAATACCATTGTTGTACTGTCTGTTGGCAATCAACAACAAATTGTAGGCAATCATAGTCTCGGCATATCCTAGGAAACCATTTCTTTCTTCAGGGGTTAAATCAACAGAAGTATTGTTGACTGCATTGATTAGGATATTGGCTTGTCGGATATTGGCATATCTTGCAGCAAAATTACGCGTGGTTAAGAAGCCATTGTTGTCCAATACGCCTCCACCTGCTCCTAGTAACTCTCCAGTATAACGTGGATCAGTACCATTCATATCATAGTATTCTCTTCCTACAATTGAAGTGGTCCAATAATAAAATTGCATATCATTTCTAAGATAGGATTCCACTCCATTCGCCAGTAATCTTAAATCTGATAAACTGGCATCATTTTCCAATGATTCTAGGGTTGGTCCGTTGGGGTTGTCTATAGGATCAATTTCACAAGCTTGAAATATGCCCAATCCCAAAAACAGACAGCCTGCTAAAATGTATTTATATATTTTATTTGATTTCATTTTGTCAATTTTTTGGTGATTAGAAAGAAGCTTGAATGAAGAAATTGATTCTCTTGGCACTTGGGAAAGGAGTCACCTCAATGTTATTTGCCAGTACATTGCCACCAAAATTGGATACTTCTGGATCATAACTATTGTAATCAAACAAATTGATTAGATTGGTTCCAGAAACGCCCACTTTTAACTTAGCAACATCATTGAATACACTTTTGGGTACATTGTAGTACAAACCAATTTCTCTTAAACGAACATAACCTGCGTCTTCAATCCAAGGACCAGCATTACCAGAGAACCATTGAGAAGTGCGGTAATCACCATTGCCCATTTGTCCTGTTGGATCGAGGGTTGTATCGTCATAATCCCAAGTTAAACCACCCAAGTCCCAAAGTAAGGTACTCAAGTTGACGCCATCGCCTCCTTGTTTCCAGTGTACCAAGAAAGAGAGTTCAAAACCTGAAAAATTCAAAGAGTTGAGGAAAGACATATTGAAATCTGGCTCAGCATTTCCATACACTCTGAATCCATCACCATCGGGATCGAGGTCAGCACAATCATCGGTTGCACAATCGGCAGGATTGTAGGTGCCTACAATTTGTGTAGCACTTTGTCCTTCTTGAATGCGATATTGTCCCAAACTTGCGGCAAAGCCCCCTAGGTTAAAGGCAGGAACATCCAAGCGAGTAACCTCTGATTTGTTTTTCCAGAAATTGATTCTAGAGTTCCAAAGCAAATTGTTTCGACGAATAGGCGTCAAATTTAAGCCAATTTCAAATCCTTGATTTTGCAATGTTCCACCATTGACTACTCTTCGAGAATAACCTGAAGAAGTTGGCGTTTGTGCCTGTAGCAATAAATCGTCAATTTCTTTGATATAGTAAGAGAAATCCAATGCAATTTTGTCTCTCAGTACACCTAAATCAAATCCCAATTCCAACTCAGATTGTCTTTCTGGTCCTACTTCAGGATTTCCTCTCAAAGGTGATACTTCAAAGCCTGCGTTTCCATCTATCAAAGAACCAGACAAAACATTGAAAAAACGATCATTGAAATTCGCAAAACGTCCCGACTGTCCATAAGCTGCTCTCAGTTTTAAGGAACTGATTTGATCTACAGACCAAAAATCAAAATTGCCTATGTTGATGGCAAGATTCGCTTTGGGGTAAAAATACAGTTTATTAGCATCTCCGTTGTTTGAAGATTTGTCCCCTCTTAAACCAACAGTTGCAATGATGCGGTCTCCCCAATTGACTTCCTCTTGTACAAAGAAACCTTTGTCTTGTTGAACTTCTCGGTTTTGAAAAGCAGCTACACTTGCAGACTGATCAATATTTTCTTGAGAACCATTGAGTCCGATGGCTGTGCCAATGACTGTATTCAAGTCAAAATCTTCTTGTGTAACCCCAACTTGGGTTCTAAAAGACAAGGCATCGCTCGCATAAAACGAATGTACCAAGAAAGCAAATAGGTTGGTATTTCTATTGGTTGTATTTCCAACAATAGACACCCCATTCAAACTGGCAGGGTCTCTAAAATAAGACAGACTGTTGGGGAATAAACCTGTTGTTTGGAGAGTATATTGGTCTAAACCTCCACGCAATACCAATTTTAAATTGTTTTTATCGTTGGTAAACAAGCGTACATTTAAGGTTGCCCCACCAATG
>JAHDIA010000297.1:0-3475 GCA_020631035.1 Chitinophagales bacterium
GAGCTGCCGCTACTGGGGCTATATTGCCAAACAACATATCTCCATCATTCTCAAAATTAATGGTACATTGTGCTTGTAAATTAGAGCTGGCAAAAGCCCATAAAAAACAACACAATGCTAAGTGTAATAAGTTTGTTTTTTTCATTATGGATTAATTTTAGTTTAATTTTTCACTTGGTTTATATAAGAATTTAAAACATTTGCTAACATATGGATATGCCTGACTTGACAAAGTCAGACAACAAAAAGATTGGAATGTGGGGGAAAACCCAATCTATTTATGGTTTTGTGTGTAGTATGAGTTTTTCTTGTTCCTTACAATTAGTTTTAACTAAAAAAATATTATTGTGAGTTGTTGTTAGATACAGCACTTTAAATGACAAAAATACTACCAATATATGGGTATTGGAAATACTTTGCCATATTAACTCCTAAAGTTAGCAAACAATGCACATTTTTTTTACAAAAATTTAACTTATTAGCAATGATCAAATAGCATAGAAACACTTTAACGACATTTTTCTCTTTTTTTTAATTTACACAGTGACTTTTTAACAAATTAGTGAAAATCAGATTCTTACATAAAAAAAGCTTACTCAAAAATACTTGAGTAAGCTTTTTAAATTGTGTTTCTTGATCTTTATTACAAAGGTATTACACATTTTATATATTCAAAATATATTAAGAGTCAGCACTTAGCTTTCTCCTGTTCAAATGACATTTGGTAATACTTAAAAATGCGTGGATCAATGCTTTTTTCTAAGACATCTTTGCGCTTCAAAATATCTTCTTGGCATTTTTTGCGCTCAGTGGCTTTTTTCTTTTTGCATTCACAAAATTTCTTACCATTTTGCGCTCCTAATTTATTGGCTCTCCCTGCATTAAAAGTCGCTTTTTTCGGCTGACTAGTAGCATTGGCTCCTGTTGCATTTTTTGCAGTAGATGCAGCGGTATTTGGTGCTGAAGTAGCTTCTTGGGTATTTTTTTGTACAGCAGCATTTTGATTGCCTTGGCTTGCTGCTGTTGAGCTTTGCTCTACTTGTTTGGTAAGTCCATTGTTTTCGCTTTGGGATGCATCACTGGCACAAGCCAATGCACACATTATCATTATCCCTAAGCAATATAATTGTATCTTTTTCATAATTCAATTAGGATTAGTTTAAGTAATGCGAAAATAACAATTTTTTGAAGGGAATGCTTGGCTTTTGGTGAGGAATGGCATAAAAAAAGAGCAATCCATTTATGGATTGCTCTTTGTAAGGTCGGGGTGGCAGGATTCGAACCTGCGACCCCCTGCTCCCAAAGCAGGTGCGCTAACCGGACTGCGCTACACCCCGAATATTTTCCTAGCGGTGAGGGCGGGATTCGAACCCGCGGTACCCGGTAAGGGTACGTCAGTTTAGCAAACTGGTGGTTTCAGCCACTCACCCACCTCACCAAAATCCTTGAATAAAATAGGGAGTAATAATCCTAAAACCCAATTTTGGCGGATCAACCACTCGCCACATCTCCAAAAGGACTGCAAATGTAAGGCATATTTTTATTTCTCACAAAATTTTATTCAAAAAAAATGAAAATATTTTTTAACTCCCTGTAAATTTTCTTTTCTATCAATTCCCTCTCTTTTTAATCGAACTATTTTCTTTACAAATGCATTGTTTTGTGCAGATGCTATCACCTTGATGAGATACATATAACAAACAAAAGAAGATGCCAAATGAAGACGCCATAAATGGCGTCTCTACAGTAAAATATAAAAACAATGTTTAAAATCAAACAAGAATGCATTACCTACTCATAGATACCAATGCCCAAATGGTCGAAGCTTGGAATTTGTTTTTCAAGGAAGAAGCAAATGTAAAAGTATTAGAAGGCGATTTGACTACTGTTTCAGCCTCTGATGCCATTGTCAGTCCTGCCAATTCGTTTGGCTTTATGGATGGTGGAGTGGATTATGCCATTTCAGAACGATTGGGTTGGGATTTGCAAGATCGCTTACAAGCCCAAATCAAGGCAATGCCCGAAGGTGAATTGCTAGTAGGTAAAGCATTGGTTCTTGAGACAGGTGATTCGCTCATTCCCTACCTCATTTCTGCTCCAACAATGCGGGTTCCGATGAACTTCAACATTGGCACCTCTGTCAATGCATATCTTGCAATGAAAGCGACCCTCATTGCGGCACAAGCACATCCCAATATTAAGACCGTCGCTATCCCTGGATTTTGTACGGGTGTAGGACGTATGCCCAAAGAGGTCGCTGCTCGACAGATGTTCAAGGCTTTTGAGGAAATTGTAAAAGGCAAGGTACAAAACCATCAGGATTTTGGGGAGGCGCAACGCTATCATCGAGATTTGAATCCGACGGGGATGATTTTTGATTATTGAAGATGGGTCTTTCCCCTCCCTTTGCTATCCCCAAATTTTCTCAAAAACAAAGTCCAAATACATACACTTAAAGTCTTTGTTGTTTTATCTAATTTCAATAAGTTTTTTGGAGTCAATGATAGGTAAGATAGCATTATTTAAACCAGTCCCCCTAAAAATTGAATACATTATTCCTCTTGTAGTTGAGGTAGCTATTGAATTAAGCTCATAAATGAGCTCTTTAGGTAAACCAAAGTGTTTGCTATCCTCTTTAAAATAATTATTTAAATGCTGTATCTCAAAAGTACAACTAGTACTAATTGCACCATATTTGTACTTCCCTTGAGTGTCAAATATGGCAACTTTTGCAATTACTGAAATCAAATCATCTTTTAATATGATTTGATTTTCCAAGTTTAATTCAAATCGAAGTTCTAATTCCCCCTGTAAATCATTATTTCTTAAATTTACAGAAGATTCTAACAACTCTATAGATTTAAATTGATATTTTATTTTGTCTAGCTCTCCCATTTTAATTTAAAGTTAAGCCTCTATTTGGTTAAATTTCAACTTGTATGGTTCATTCTCAAAAGCTCTATTTTGATGAATGTTAAATGGATCAACAACTTCATTTTTGCTAAAAGTGAAATATTTTCTTGTTATAATATTTTTCTTTTTATTTAACAATGAAATATCTAAAGCTTGTTCCAATTCAATTAGGGTGTCAATTGTAAAGTTATGAGTTCCTGACAACCACTTTGTAACAATTGATGGAGTATCTCTACCAAGCGCATTTAACAAGTCTTTATTTTTCCATTTCTTTGCTTTAATCCCATCGGCAATCTGTGCAGCAATTATCATTTTTGCATCTATTTTTGCTTGCTCAGTTGGACTTATTTCATTAAGTAGATTTTCTAAAATATTTGTTTTTTTCTTTTTCATGTTGTTCAATTTTTATGCCTCTTCAAAATCAAATTCTAAATCCCCTTCAAAATCCAAATCATCATTTGTGAATTGAATTTCTCTATCTTCGATTCGTTTGCTTATTTCGTTAGACAACTTTCTTAAAAAATAATTTGCTTTAGAAAGTTTCTCATCTTCTTGTAATGCC